>JAFLJO010000127.1 GCA_022712975.1 Desulfocapsa sp. | reverse complement strand
CTCGCTTTTGCTTTTTCTCAGGATTAGTTTTCCACGTCCACGCTAGATTTAACATCAAAAATTAAGTCACATCCCCATTTTCTGCTTTTCCTACAATCGATTATTTGTTCCGCTTCTTGATTTCGCAGATGGTTATAACGGTCTAAATCACCTGCTGGCCCCGGACCTACCGGAATGGTGGAGCGAGAGATAATGATAGATAAACATCCGAAAATCGGACGTGTGAGCCAGTCGGGTGCATTTTTTTGTTATACTTTTTTATTGTATTCTTCGTCTATTTCATTTGCAATTTCAACAAAGTGCAAGTGTTGTTCTCGAATATAGAACAGATAAATTCTGGCCGAAGTCTCGGTCATGTTATCGTGTTCCCCTGATAGATAAGAATCTAATTCATTAATGGCATATTGATACTCTTTCAAGTCATACTCAAGGTATTCATTAAGTTCATTTCTTGCTTTTAGTGTTGATTCAAATTCTTTGTACATTTTATCAATGCTCTGCAACATTGATAAGCCAAATGATTGATTTTGTGTTGAAGAGTTGATTGCCTCGGAAACTTTAGAAAATAAGTACCCTATAGAAGAATGAAAGATATCGGCAACAAGTTGATTTTTGTGTTTTTCACGATGCAATTTGTCTGCTACCTCCAATTTTGAAGCTATTAGCTCATAGCTTTTTTCAATTTCAGTCAATTGGTCACTGATGATTGAGATAATGTTAACATCAATAAACTCATCTCTATTACCTTGCGAAGACCGTAGAAGAGTAAAACCATTTTTTGACAGAGTAGGGCGAGAGATATAATTGAAATAAATAACCTTTTTAACTTTATTTTTTGTTGGATGACCAATTGATGCATTTCTTAATAAACGGATATTTCGCAACTTGTCACTTAGAGTTATGTCAAGTTCAAAAGCTTCGGCAAGATTTTTTACTGCGTCTTGCTGTATGAAGAGTGATTGCAATATTCCGTATGTAAAAATATATTTTAGTCCTGTATTTTCAGGATATTCTGATGACAAATAATCCTCAATTGAAAAAATCGTATCTCCAATAGTATCCAAAGAGCTACATATTTGGTTCCAAGTATCCAAATTTTTCAATAAATCAGTTTGATACCTCGTAGTGTTAATATACGAACGAACAGATTCTTCAGCAGAGCCGATTCTTTCGAGAATTTCATTTATATGATTTATCATTTTTGGTTCAGATTAAATTGTGAAATTTTGAGAGTATAACGTCCTGTATCACTGGAAACGAGCGATATTACCGACCAATGTGATACGTAGTGGTGAGTTTAGATAACCGATGGGGTCATTTGAAAAACCGCTCTGCTCGTTTTCCAGTGCATACATTTGTTAGCCTTTTCTTTCCGTGATATAACGTGTTTCACCCGTCACTTTTATGCCATCACCTGCCATCTCACTGTACTCGACTGATAAGCGAGAAGGGCTTCCCATATAGTTTCCTTGCAAAATTCCAAAACTATTTCCGCCTTGCCACTTAATATCTCGTAAATAACCTGCTAGAGCTGCCGCTGCTGCACCAGTTGCAGGATCTTCATATACTATAGTGGACCCCATATTTGAGACAGTCTGTTAAGGTACAAAACAAACTGTTTCGGAGGGGATTGTGAAACGAAAAAAATATAGTAACGACCTCAAAACGAAGGTCGCCTTATCTGCTATCAAGGCACAGAGTACAAATAATGAAATCGCTTCAGAGTTTGGAGTCCACACCAGTCAGGTGAACAGGTGGAAGAAACAGGCTATTGATGGTTTGTCTGGTGTTTTCGGGGGGAAGCAAGGGAAAACCATAAAAACCATGGAAAATGAACGAGACCTTCTTTTTCAGCAAATCGGTAAGCTCCAGGTTGAGTTGGACTGGTTAAAAAAAAATACCGGTCATCTGCTATAAGCCTTACTGATAAACGTAACTGCATAGAACCTGGCCATGACAGGATTAGTATTGCCCGTCAATGTGAACTCATTGGGTTGCCGAGATCAAGTCATTATCGACATTCATCCCAGCCTGTTGAGTCCCCAGAGAATCTAGCTCTTATGGCAATCATAGACGAGGAATACACCGCACATCCTTTCTATGGCTCAAGACAGATGAGAGCTGTTTTACGTCGTATGGGGTGTAAAGTGAACAGGAAACGGATTCAGCGCCTGATGCGGTTAATGGGGATTCAGTCGATAGCTCCCAAGCCAAACACCAGTAAAGCGCACCCAGGGCACAAGGTGTATCCATATCTCCTTAGAAATATGGACATTATATGTGTCGATCAAGTCTGGTCAACTGACATAACCTATATTCCCTTTTCTGGTGGATTTGTCTATTTGGTAGCAGTCATAGACTGGTTTAGCCGATATGTGCTGTCTTGGGAGATATCAATCAACATGGAGACAGATTTCTGTATATCTGCACTGGAGACAGCCATGAGGCGTTACGGAAGACCAGAGATATTCAATACGGATCAGGGGGCTCAATTTACCAGTAAGGCGTTTACAGGCGTTCTCAAGGATGCGGAAGTGCTGATAAGCATGGACGGCAGAGGGCGGGCGTTGGACAATGTGTTTATCGAGCGTCTTTGGAGAACCGTTAAGTATGAGGAGATTTATCCAAAAGAGTATTGGTCAGTTGCAGAATTGGTCAATTCTTTAAAGGATTACTTTAAGTTCTACAACAACCAAAGACCACATACCAGTCTCAATGGGAATACCCCAGGGGAGGTGTATGGAAATTGCACGCAAGGCGTAAACTTGTTAAATAACGGCTCGCTTCGCTTGCCGGAAGTAGGTTTAACGCATTAGGGACCCGAGAATGGGGGAGGAAAGGCCGGGCATGCTTAAACACGCCCAGCCTCCCATTCTCAAGTCACTCACCACGGCGCTCGGGTCGCTCCTCAGCGTTGCCCTATCCTCCGGGTGAGTAATGAAACGATAACGGAAGATAGGAAATTTTCAAAGAACAAAATACTAAGAATACGAGCTGTACCACGAATAGACTGCGCTCGAAAATTGCTTAACTTTGCCTTATTTTTGTCTTGACTATGGGGTCCACTTTATTTCTATATGAATGAATGAATTGTAAGTTTCTCAAAGTGTTCTGCATTAGCCCATTTATCTGACTTCAAATTCTGTAATAATTCTGCATCTTCTGCAGAGTGAAGGCAAAATAATGTTTGATAATTACTCGTAGATTCACTCAGTTTACTAAAAATTAATGTTTTCCTTTTTTTATCTAAACGTTGAAAAAAAGTACTGTCAAAGATATATAACCAATTCTCATGGTTTGAATTATAATCTGTTAATTTAATAGCAATGTCTAAGAAAGCTATTTGTTGCTCGGTGAAACTCAAGCGGCCATGTGGAAGATAGAACTCTCTACCATCAGGAACAAGTATCTCTACCTTGCGCCGACCTGTTCTTTTAAACCTGTAACCAAATACTGAATTCGCAAATAGGTCTTCACGTAGGCAATCCCATATGAAATTTTCATCGACTCCGAATGTATTTGCTAAATATCTTAAAGCCTTAATGAAGGTGTCCTTAGGGTCTGAAGAGTGCATTTTGTATAGTTGAGTGTCAAACAACAATACTTTGAACAATGACGTTGGTAAAATTGGAGCTATACAACCATTTACCTCAATTAGAATTCTTTGAAGTGACTTGTCTGTTATTTTTTTTGCAGGAAAAATAAACTGTGGGCTAAGTCGGATTGTGGTTTTAATCTGCTTAGCGTGGTGGGATACTTCAATAAATGGACGATCTAAGGATTTAGCGGAAAATTTGAATCTTTTATTAAATCGTTGCCAATGGTTAACCCCAGAGAAAGCAGAGAGCAATTCACAAACTGTAGTTTTCCCAGAGTCATTGGAACCAACTAATACGTTGTGCCTTCCGATAGGAATTTTGTGATCTAAAGAGAAAGCACCTAAATTACAAAACCTTATTTGAGTTAAACCATTATTAAAAAGCTCTTTACCACTTTCAACTCTATCGAAAACCCATTTCTCATGTTGGTTTTTCCACCGACGTAATTCAGCTACAGTGCAGTTACTTGGATTGTCGTCTATAAACTTTCCATGAATCTGGCATGTCCAAATTCCATTATTTTCACTGGCTCGTTCATCATGACTCATATCAGGATCATAACGCGGACCTTTTTTTGATGCAGCTGTAATGTGTGCTGCAATGCCAGTAACAGTTAAACCAGAAGCTCGATCGTTGGAACCTGCAATTGTCATTCTTTTACAGCCTGGATAAGCACATATATAGCCCGATCGTTTTGCTATTAACTCCTTTGTTGAAGACAAGAAATCGTCTCTTTCGTTGCCTTTTCCCGACATTTTGTGCCTTGTGATTTGTTGCTATATAATTTCATTGGATTTAGATTATTGTTGTCTATTAGCCCAACGTTGGAATTAACCCGCCCCAAGCAATTAACCAATGAAGGTTGAACGAAGACGGGAGTTAAAATAACAACTACAGGTTATTTGGAAAACCGCTCTG
>JAFLJO010000174.1 GCA_022712975.1 Desulfocapsa sp. | reverse complement strand
AACACTACTGTCCGGTAAAGCCAAAAAAATAAGAAGGCCGGAACTCACTAAGTCGATTGTAAATGCACCAACTGTAATGACCAATACAGCTCCAATGACGACAATGACAGCTCCTCCGTCTCACAGTATTAACTGTGCTCTGGCTTACAACTTGAATGAAGATGAACTCTATTCGGATAGTATATCGACTGTCGGAGAGCAACATTGCTATATAATGCCATTAAATCAGCAATCAAAAGTTGTTGGCCAATTGGCAGCTACAGACCCTGCCTCTGACTTCAATTTATATCTGTATGAATATGATAGTGTCCAAGGGTTTTTGAATGTAATTGATGGGGGAGAAGTTCCTGCTGGATCTGTTGAGGCAACTTATGGCGTTCTATCAACTCCAAGCTATATTTTGGTTGCGGAATTAATGGTAGGCTCAGGTGGAAGCTTTAACTTTTTGGGTAATAGCTATACAAACTACGACTCTTATGAGCCAAGTGATAGTCCTATGACAGATGAGATTCCTGCCATTACTGTCGGCCAGACGGTAACTGCTAATTTAGACAATCCTTCAGATGTTGATTACTATGCTTACACCCTGAAAAGCACAGAAAGCCAACTGAAAATAACCAGCAGTGGTAGTCCCGAACATCAGGTTGAAGCTTTTATCAACTCTTCATGGGTGGTTTTAAACCATGACAGTACTTACAGCTTGACAGGTTCCCTAGGATCAACGATGTATTTCAGAGCCTTAGCTACTCCTGGTACCACACCATCTGCATTGAACAACTACCAACTCAAAACAAGCTACCTAGTCAGTAACATAACTGATATTAGTATGTGGACAACAGACAATCTCACGAATTTAGTTTGGGAAGCGAAGAATGCCCATTCTAATTTAGGTATTGACGGTACTGCTTTGGACAGCTCTGGTGACCCCGTTGTGGGGGGAAGTGTAGTGATTAGCGTCCCGATAGTTGACCAATGGCAGACACAAGTTGTATTGACAAATACACTTGGTCGTTTTTCATATTCATTCGATTTACCTGGTTGTTCAGGTAATCCCCCTCTCGAAAAGTGGAGCAATTATGGATCTCCAGCCACTTACTGGAGGATTTATTATGATCTTTGGAACAGCCAAACAAGTCAAATTCATGTTCAGCCACTGAATCAGCCAGGCAATGTAATTAATCTTAACTATGCCCATATCTGTGATGAGCAGGTAATTGGCACAAGATAATAATGTGAAAATATGCGGGTCGTTCTGGCCCGCATAACTAAGTTTTTCAACTTAGTTGCCGATATATAAGGATATCACTGAAAAGATCACTGATTTCTTTTATTCTACAATTTCAGAAAGGATAGTTGCCATGACAACGATTAATACCTCTTCTCAAACGCTGCCTATAGTACGTCAACACGCTCGCAATGATTCGACCTTTTCACGAAAAGATACTGAGCTCAAGGGTGGTGACCCAGATGTTCAAATAATTCTAGAAAAGCTTGAAAATAAGAACTTCGAAAAAATCGCCAAAGAAATCTCCGAAGAACTTACTGCTGAGCTGAGGCTCAGTATGCAGATGTTTTCTGATCTGGATTATCATACTAATAAATTTCTTAAAGAAATTGAAGAGGAGGCCCCCTGGATACTGACTAAAAAGTTTGACTTTACCAATACAGGTGACGAGATAGAGGTGATTAATCATAATCTGGACGAAAGTGAGTATAACTATCTAAAGGGAAAGCTCAATGATGACAAAGCACTGGTGAAGATAACAGATTGGTATAACGAAGCCTTGGCTGAAAAGTGGAATAACATGTCAGATTCACCACGCAATTACACCAAGGAAGATACGGCAGGAAAAATTCATGTTTTGTCAGTATTTAAAGGAACGGAAGAGGAACTTATAGAGCGTTGCAGGACCCCGCGGCTAAACAACAGCGTATGCCCAGAATTTTATCGTTTGGCCCAAAACGACGATAGAACACGATGGGCATTAAGTTGGGGGCAAATATTATCATCCGGATCTTCGCCGATTAGAACAATAGCCTAACGATTCCATAAGGGGCGCAGTTAAACATTTGGACTGAGTCCTCCACATCAGGTATAGTGGACCCCATATTTGAGACAGTCTGTTAAGGTACAAAACAAACTGTTTCGGAGGGGGATATTCCGGGGGGATATTCCGGGGACACGGGATATTCCGGGGACACAATACCATTAAATTCCTATGCAACAGAATAAATAGTATTGTATTCCTGGATTAGATATTATGGTTGTGAGTTAATAAAAGACCTGCCATCCTTGCAACGTGGATTAAGATGAAGCAAAAATCCCACCCAAGAGCCATAACCAAGGAGGCAGGCCATGAAAACAATAAAGTATATCGGTTTGGATGTACATAAAAATTCAATTTCCATATCAACAGCAGACGAGGGACGTGATGCCGAAGTAAGATACTACGGCAAAACAGGTAATGATATGGATCAACTTATGAAGGTGTTCCGTAAATTTATTTCCAAGAGTTTTGAGTTGAAATGTGCTTATGAAGCTGGATGCTGCGGATATTATCTTTATCGATTTCTGACAGGAAACGGTATCAATTGTGTAGTGGTCGCACCATCAAAAATCCCTCGTAAAACAGGTGACCATCTAAAAAATGATAAGCGTGACAGTATCACTCTTGCAAGACTTCACCGGGCAGGTGAATTAACCGAGGTGTACGTACCTGCTGAAGAGGATGAGGCATTGCGTGATCTTGTTCGAGCGCGTAGCGATGCACAAAATGCACATAAGAAAGCCAAGCAACAATTGGGTGCATTTTTATTACGATACCATATTGTTTTTTCGGGTAAAAGTAAATGGTCCAAAGCTTTTTTTAATTGGCTGGCCACACTGTCTATGAAACACCCCTGTCAACAAATAACACTTCAGGATTATATCGAGACCGTAAATAGTTGTAATGAGAGAGTGCAGATGCTTACTGAGCAAATCAGACAACTCTCTGAGCAAAGTCGTCTGTATCCTGTGATTAAAGCCTTGCAGTCAATGCGCGGCATATCACTTATTGTTGCAGCAACTACAGTATCAGAACTTGGAGATATCTGTCGCTTTGAACATCCAGATGATCTTATGGGTTATTTGGGACTGATTCCTTCAGAAAATTCAAGTGGAGATAAACAGCGTAGGGGATCCATTACTAAAGCCGGTAACGGGCATGTGCGAAAAGCTCTGATTACAGCAGCTCAAGCTTATCGCTTACCTGCACGCAAAACCAGGGAAATTCAAAAGCGGCAGGAGGGCGTCCCCAAAAAGATACAGGATATCGCCTGGAAGGCACAGATTCGATTATGCAACCGATATCGCCATCTAATCGGCAAAGGAAAACATACCAATGTTGCCAAGACGGCTGTTGCCAGAGAATTATGTGGATTTATTTGGGCAATAGCAAAAGAGCAGCCATTGGCCATTTGAACAGATTGATTTGAGGGCTTCGCCCTATGTGATTGGGGCTCTGCCCCAAACCCCGAGGTTTACCGCATTAAGGCCAAATGGATGGAGAAAAGAACGGAAACCCGGCCATGATTTGCACCGGATCTCCATCCACTCAGCACCAAGCTCGGCGCTCGGGTTGCTCCTCAGCATTGCCCTATCCTCCGGCTTGGCGCAATAAGGATAAAGACACCGGGAGAAATTTGCAAGAATAAGATATAAATGAGGAGAACAATAATAAATTATTCAGTTGAGCAAGGTGGCACAACTGACGTTGGACAATGAGACCATCCAGCATATTGCCAGGGACGCGAGCACAGCTTGGAGAACCCTCGCAGGTACTATGGGACAGGCAGTAGCCGGATTCCCGACTTTAGATAGAGGCAGCTCCACGACGAAGCCAATTCATTCGGTAACCAACCCGAGCATATCAGACTGATCAAACGTCGTTATATAATGCCCCCGTCTCTGGCCATGTGCTGGAATGATGATAAATACCCGTTGCAGTGGTTGGTAAAGTAACTACAAAATAATGGAAAGGGATTGGTGTTTTCTCTTGACAGTGTCAACCATATCAGCACCTAGCTCGTTTTTGAAATTCATAATACGGAGAATCCTCAAAAATTCGCAGTGTTATGAATTTCCAAAACGGGCGGGAGCAATTAACTCTCGAATCTTTTTCTGCAACAATTACAACTCTTGTTTTTTTATTCTATCCCTTGGATCAACACAAAAGGCCAGACTCTACCGAGGCTAACTGATCCTTATCACCGAACAGAATCAGACGACTTCCCAGTACAATGCAGCCACAAGAGCAGGATTGTCCGGTATGTCGTTCCAGCCTTCACTGGAGTGGTCCCCTTATAGGTATACCTCACTAACCACAATCAGCATTCCACTACACTATGGAATAGTCATTATTCTCCGGGAATGAGGAGCAATCCTGTCTTCTCATCTTTGCACTGCATAGCTTCAAGAAGTTGGCTTAATCCACACTCAAGAGAATTTAGGTGTTCATCACTTAGGTGTTCAAGAGCTTCAGACATAGTACCCTGGGCAGGACGAGGTGCCTTGGCCAGAAGCGTTGTTCCAGCGTCTGTCAGATACAGGTGTACAGTACGCTGGTCTACCTTACTCCTGTTCCTGCGAATCAAAGCTTTTTCTTCCAGCTGATCAAGCATATTACTGCAGGTTGAGGGGTGAATGGTGAGCGTTCTGGCAAGTTCAGAGACTTTTATGCCGGGGGTGGAAAAAAGTTCCCACATCATCCATAGCTTAGCACCGCTGAGTCCACAACTTTTTTCCACGGTTTTGGAGTGCGCCTGAGCGGCCAGGAAGACAACCCGCAGCTGTTTGGTAATACTTTGCATTTGCTTCTGACGGTCTTCCATAATCATATATACTCTAATGTTTTTTCTGGATGAGTTGGCAGTTCCTTACATGCTGTAAGAGAAATATAATCTTCTTGAATAGTTTTTGTCAATTCTCTCTTTTCTTTATAAATAACCAAGGAAAGTATACCGAAAGAAAAAAGGTATTGTTAATGAAGTATAGTTATTGCATGCTCCATATTATTAATTCGAAATATGGAGAACAATTATGTTTCCTTGTCCAAAATGCTCTCACGCTGTTGCCACAAAATCAGGGATCGTAAAGGGGCGTCAACGCTGGAAATGCAAGGATTGTGGTTATAATTACACAG
>JAFLJO010000103.1 GCA_022712975.1 Desulfocapsa sp. | reverse complement strand
TTCCAGCAAACCAAAACCCACAAAGGGAGGAGTCAGAAAAAGTGCGTACCGGAAATCTGACTCCTGCTTCACCTAACCGACCTTCCGGGAAGTCAATTTTTCCTTCATCCAACTTTAATGGATTTGAAAATCACGGTATTTCCTCGGGGGATAAGGCTCAGTCTGGCACGGGTGCGAAACCCTGGAATGAGGAGTATATGGAAACACCAACGTACCTCAGAAAAAAGGCCAACTAACCCATTTGCCTGGCAGAAAACAGAAAAAAAAAGGTGGATCCACTCTTCGGTTGCTCGATCGTGAAAGTGGTACCTGCCTTAAGAAATGGACGGGGCGGCTTCCGGTTGCCCTTCTCTATCCCAACAAATATGCGGTTGGTGTTTCGAGTCTGGGTTTCCAGTTGGTTTATTCCATCCTGAATGATTTTGATCACTTGGTTTGCGAACGGTTTTTTCTGCCGGAAGATTCTCACTCATCTCTGAAATCGTTTGAATCAGGCAGGCTTCTAACCGATTTTCCTCTTCTATTTTACTCCATAAGTTTTGAACATGATTATGTAAACCTTGCCCGTTTACTTTTAGGAGGAGGGATCACACTTTTTGCTGAGGATCGCAAAGATGATCTGATCACTCCTGTAAATCCTCTGGTTATTGGTGGAGGGGTTGCAACATTTATGAACCCTGAACCCCTGGCTCCATTTAGCGATCTGTTCCTTCTTGGTGAAGCAGAGGGAATCCTGCCTTCTCTTGTAACACTGTTAAGTAAACAGCTTGGCAATCACAAGCGATCCGAACTCTTGTTCCGTATTCAGAAAGAAATAACAGGTGCTTATGTTCCAGATTTGTACAAACCCGTTTATGATGAGAAAAAAGGACGGCTTTGTGCTTCCATTCCTGCGGAAGGAATAGCGGCCAGGGTCAGAAAACACACCGTAGATGCTGTTGAAAAGGCTTCCCATTCGCAGCTCCTGAGTCCAGCGGCTGAGTTTTCAAATCTGTATGTTACTGAACTTGGAAGAGGATGTTCCAGGGGATGCAGGTTCTGTGCTGCAGGATTTATCTATCGTCCTCCCAGGCTTTGGGGGGCTGATGCTGTTGTTGCAGGGATTGCAGAACGTAGTAAAGATGTAAAACGTATAGGATTGCTTGGTATGGAAATGGCACACAAAGAAGAGTTGGAAGCTCTTTCTTCCTACCTTTTGGAGAGTGGCTGTTCTCTTTCATTCTCATCCCTTAGGGCCGATCGAATTTCAGGGCCGCTGCTGGAACTTCTTGGGAACAGCGGACTGAAAAGTGTAGCCATTGCACCAGATGGGGCTTCAGAGCGTTTGCGACGTGTGATTAATAAGAATCTGACGGAAGAGGACATCCTGCTTGCTGCTGAACGTCTTGCAGGTGTTGGTTTGTATAAGTTGAAAATCTACCTGATGATTGGGCTGCCCACTGAAAACTATGATGATTTGCAGGAAATGCTCGATCTGATAAAAAAAATCAGGGAATGCATGCTGCCGGTCGGCAGGGCCAGGGGCCGGCTGTGTGAGATAACTCTTTCCGTGAATTGTTTTGCGCCCAAACCCTGGACACCTTTTCAGTTTCATCCCTTTGGCGGAGAGGAAATTCAAAGTCACGAGGAGGGATCAGCTGCCAGCGCCATAAAGTCATTAAAGGCAAAGATCGCCTTCTTAAAGAAAGGTCTTCGAAATGAAGCCAATATTCGTTTAAATCACGATAAACCTGAGAATGTCCTTTTTCAGGCAGTTCTGGCAAGAGGTGACAGACGTCTTGCTCTTGTACTTGCCCGGATGGCACGAGATAGAGTCCCATGGAAACAGGCGATGCGCAAAGAAAAACTGACACCTGAATTGTATGCGGTTCATCAATATGGAAAGGATGATTATTTTCCATGGAATATTGTGGATCATTCCATCAGGCAGGACTATCTTTGGCAAGAGTATCAGAAGAGTTTTCTTGCTAAAACAACTGTTCCCTGTGACACAAGTGTCTGCAACCGTTGCGGAGTGTGTGGTGACTAAGAAAGACGAACATTTTTCAAAAATAGATGACCCGGAGCAGCTTGAAAGCCTTAAAGCCGGACTTATGCCCTTTCAGCTGGTTAAATATTTTTCTTTTACCAGCCTTGGTGTTATTCTGATTTTCACCCTTTTCCTTTCCTGGCTTATTTCCAATAATGCCCGAAACGTTATGCTTGATCAGAGTGAGGCATACTCACTTCTTCTTGCAGAAAATCTTAACCAACAGGTATTCAGAGGATTTGTCCTGCCCACAGCTATTCTCTATGGGAAGATTTCTCTGTCCAACCCTGAACAGTTTGAGAGGCTTGACAGGATTATCCGTAACGCCACTGCCACTATGAAGATGGAGTCTGTGACCATCTATGACTCTAGTGTTAATATCATTTCTTATTCCACCAAGAAAGAGCAGATTGGCAAAAAGAATATGGGCGGCCTGGAATATGAAAAGGCTTTAACGGGAAAATCTAATTCTCAAATAGTTTCAAGTGGTACAATTTTAAGCCTGCTTCCAGGTGCTGAGCCAATAAACTGTCGCCTAAAAACATTTATTCCGTTTCGTCAGGTACGAGATGATTCCAGTACGATGGGACAAATCATGGGGGTTATAGAAATAACTCAGGATCTTTCCCCGGAATATGAGGCAATTGTACGCTTGCAATGGAGTATCATTCTGGTTTCCTCCACTGTTATGGCAATTCTTTTTCTTGTTTTACTGACCATCGTTGGTCGAGCTGGAAAAATTATGGAAAAGAGAGCCAGGGAACGTATTAACCTTGAACAAAAACTCAGCAATGCCCAACGATTGGCGCATCTTGGAACCATGGTGGCAACGGTATCCCATGAAATTAAAAGCCCTTTGGGGATTGTACGCTCCACCGCTGAAATTCTTGTAAAAAGAATCAAAAAAGTAGCACCCGGGAATGAAAAACTTGCAGAAATTATTGTCTCAGAGACCGTAAGACTTAACAATATTGTGCTTGAATTTCTCGATTTTGCAAGACCTCAAAAAGCAAAACTGGTCCCCGTAGATATTAATAACTCCATAACTCAGGCCTTACAGTTTATGGAACTGGAACTTACCGGGAAAAATATTACAATTGAAACTGATCTGGATGTAAGTATAGGGGAAACAATAATCGACCCTGACATGTTTTATCGCGCTCTTCTTAATATTCTGGTGAACGGAACTCAGGCCATGCCGGATGGTGGTGTGCTGCGTGTGAGAACCGGTATAGCGAAAAGTGATGGGTCAATTGTCATTTCAATTCAGGATAGTGGTATTGGGATGAGTGAGGAACAAACAGCGCAGATATTTAAACCATTTTTCACCGATAAAAACAGAGGTACCGGTCTTGGTTTAGCTATTACCAAAAATATAATTGATCAACATCATGGAAGTATTTCCGTAAGTTCTGAGGTTGGTAAAGGTTCTACCTTTACAGTAACTTTGCCGTAAACATGTATAGTTCCGAGGCTGGCTCAAATCGTAATTCTTATTGTACGGTTATAACAAGAGAATGGAATAATGGAAAATATAGACGGACTATCGCTTGTAAATCTCTCTTTTCTTAAAAATGGCCCTTATAGTTTGACCATCGAAGCAGGTGAATGTATTGGCCTGACAGGAAAATCAGGTGTCGGAAAAAGCCAACTCCTGCGTGCTGTTGCTGACGTAATCGCACATAAGGGTGATTGTTACCTGAATGGTACATCATGTCTTGAGCTGTCTCCGCCGAAATGGAGAACAATGGTTGCCATGGTTCCGGCAGAATCATTCTGGTGGTATGACACGGTGGGATCTCATTTTGATCCCAAACTGGAACGGGTGGATTCTCTGGAATTACTCGGAAAATTAGGGTTTACTTCCGATGTCATGAGTTGGCAGATAAGTCGTTTGTCAACTGGTGAACGTCAGCGACTTGCACTTTTAAGGACACTTGTAACCGATCCGAAAGTACTTCTCCTTGATGAACCGACTGCATCGCTCGATAAAAAAATGGTAGATGCTGTTGAGCAACTTCTGGCTGATATCTGTTTACTTCGAAGGACTGCCTGTCTCTGGGTTAGTCATGATCTTGACCAACTCTTCCGTGTGGCGGGCAGAGTCTTTCGAGTAGAACAAGATGGTCTTACTGAGGAGGCGTGTTAAATGGAAGTACTATCACTTTCAGCATTTGACCTGTCCCTTGCTGCCATCCTTTTATTAATGCTGGCTATAACCAGTTTTAGTATAGGTCTTGGTCTTGAAAAACGTATAGTGATTTCCGGTATACGGATGACCTTGCAGCTGCTGCTGATCGGCATGGTCTTACAATTTCTGTTTGCAAATACAAGTTTTGTTCTTGTTTTTTTTCTGTCGATTTGCATGTTGCTGATTGCAGGATATGAAGTTTGGGCCAGACAGAAACGAAAACTTCGCGGTACAGCGGGCTATCTTGTTAGTACCGGTTCAATGCTGGTCTCTTCCTTTACTGTGACCTTTCTTGCGCTTACTGTAATGGTCGGGGTAGATCCCTGGTACACTCCACAGTATGCAATCCCGCTCCTTGGTATGCTGCTCGGTAATACTATGACTGGTGTTGCTTTGGCATCGGACAGATTGACAATCGAAATGTATAATCAGAGGGGGATGGTGGAGCAGCGTTTGCTTCTTGGTCAAACCTGGCAGGAAGCAAGCGGTGATATCAGAAGAGATTGTATGCGAACTGGAATGATCCCCGTCATTAATTCCATGGCAGCAGCAGGAGTTGTGAATTTACCGGGTATGATGACCGGTCAGATTCTTGGTGGCTCCTCACCGTTGGATGCTGTTAAATATCAAATTCTAATTATGTTTCTTATCGCTGCCGGTACAGGATTTGGAGTTCTTACTGCTATCTGGCTTATCAGCCGCCGACTTTTTGATGAGCGTCAACGTCTGGTTCTGGATTGTCTTGGAAGTCCCAAACAACCATAATACATTCTTTCTGCTGGTGTTTTTTCTGATACTATTGTTCATTGTTTAAAATTATGTAAATATTAAATATTAACATTTTCTTTTCATTTGTGGAGGCTTTGGATGGGTAAAAAAATAGTTATTATTGGTGGGGTCGCAGCAGGCCCTAAGGCAGCATGTCGTGTAAAACGTTTACTACAGGATGCCGAAGTAACAATCATTGAACAGGACACCCTGTTTTCCTATGGTGGTTGTGGTATTCCCTATTATGTTTCCGGTGATGTATCAGATGAGGCGGAACTTCGGTCCACTAGTTTTCATATAGTACGGGATGAAGAATTTTTTAAACAAGCCAAAGGTGTGCTGGTAATGAGTGGCACTCGGGCTATGGCCATTAACCGTAAGGAAAAAACGGTAAAAGTTCAAAGTGTTGCAAGTGGAGAAGAACAGGAAGTCCCATACGATACCTTGATGATAGCCACAGGTTCTCGGCCATTTGTTTTGCCAATTCCCGGAGCCGATCTTGATGGTGTTTTTACCATTTCCGATTTACATAAAGCCATTGAAATTAAAGATCGTATCGCTAAGGGGAAAGTAGACAAAGCTGTAGTTATTGGTGGTGGTGCAATAGGTCTTGAAATGGCTGAGGCCTTTAAAGATTTATGGGGAGTGACAACCACGGTTGTGGAATTCATGCCTCAGGTATTAGCAAAAATTATTGATAAGCCATTCGCCTCCATGCTCACAAAGCATATGCGTGATAATGAGGTTGAGGTTTTCCTGAACGAAGGTGCAACAGAAATAGTAGGAGAGGATGGAAAGGTTGTCGGACTGCGTACAGCTAATCGTACTATCGAAGCTGATATTGTAATAATGGCGGCAGGCGTACGACCACGATCAGAAATTGCTGTGGATGCCGGTCTTCAAATATCCCCCATGGGGGCAATTGTTGTTAATGAACGAATGCAGACTTCAGATCCATCCATCTATGCAGCAGGTGACTGTATTGAAGTGATGCATCTGGTAACTGGAAAAAAATTCTACGCACCACTTGGTTCGCTCGCCAATAAAGAAGGACGTGTTGTGGGTGACAACATGGCTGGCATCCCTTCAACGTTTAAGGGTGCCATCGGAAGTTTTATTATGAAGGCCTTTGATGTATGTATTGGTGCCACCGGTCTTAGTCTGGATGCTGCACTCGCTGAAGGGTATGATGCTGATGCGGCGCTCACTGCACCTTCTGATCGTGCTCATTTTCTTCCCACAAAGTCCATGGTCTGTTTCCAGATGGTCTTTGATCGTCGTACCAGAAAGGTTTTAGGGGTACAGGGCTTTGGGCCAATGGGTGATGGAATATCCGTAAGAATTGATGCAGCGGCAGCATATATTTCCATGGGCGCAAGTATTGATGACTTTGGGAATCTTGAAATGGCATATGCTCCACCATTCTCAGCAGCCATTGACTCCATCAACGCCCTTGCCTATGTGGCAGATAATCTTTGCGACGGACGCTTGCGAAAGGTAAGTCTGGAGTCTTTTTTGGCTTGGATGGAAGACTTTGAAAGCGAGTCTGATTGGATAGCACTCGATATCAGACATTCAATTGAGGCAGGCCCGTTTGTAGAAAAGTTTGGTACTGAAAAATGGCTTGCAATTCCTTATAATGAGGTTCGGGCACGCTACAAAGAACTCCCACAGGACAAAAAACTTATTATTCTCTGTGATGCCGGAACCAGATCTTTTGAGATACAAACTTTCCTGGAAAGCGTTGATTATCAAAATACTTTAGTAGTGAGCGGTGGTTTTAATATGATCCGACGCATGGGAGTGGATTGGTATCCTGGTTAAAACAATGTTGTTTGCAGGAGAGGTGTCCGACTCTCCTGTATTTGTCATCTTTTTTATCTCTCGACATTCTATTCTTTTCTGTGATATCGTTATTTGTACCGGAGAGTTAATGGGTTCACCTATGCTCCATTAATTTGTTTATTGCTTGACTTCAAATAAAAACACAATGAAATTATATTCACTTGAGGGATTTGTATGGCAGATGTAAATGCTCAACATATGATCGATGAGATTCGAGATAATATCCAGACTGGCGATATCTTAAAAACAAAACTTGTATTGTCGCACCTTGAGGATGTTGACCAGAAGACCCGGAATAGGCTGATCTATGAGCTTTCTCGTGGTGATGTACGATTTACGGTACCTATTCTCCTGCACTTGATGACAGAGCATGTTGCAATTGTAGATGAATTACCGGTAATCAAAGAGACCCTGCTCTCTAATCTTCTTGCCTACCCGGAACTTCTTATCGAGTTCCTTTCAGATCCATCCATTAAAGATAAAACTCACCTTATTAACGTGGCAGGAGAGCTGCGTTTTGAAGAGGCCGTACCTGCCCTGTTGTATTTGGTTGCAAATTCACAGGATGAATCTGAAATCAAACTGATTATTGAAACCCTCGGAATGATAGGTGATCCACAGGCAATAAATACATTGACTGATTATCTCTATGCAGCCAATCGGGATCTGATCATTACGGCGATACAGGCACTAGGTCATGTGGCTACGCAGTCAGCAATGCACAGGCTTGCTGAACGAATGGGAACGGATAATGAGATGGATTATATGATTCTTTCCATCTTTGCCGATGTTCAGGATCCTGTCTCCTTAGAAAAATTAAATGATACTCTGGCCTCCCATTATGCCCATATGCGTATCTATGCCAAACAGGAACTCGTAAGGATTGGAGCAAAATCAGTTCCTGCACTTATTGAGAATCTTCTTCAGGATGACCCCGATTTCATCATTCACACTTTGAATGTTCTTGGTGATATTGGTGATGAATCAGCCATTATGCCAATCAGAAAACTCCTTGGGAAAGAGCCTAAAAGTGCAAATGTTCGTTTTGCAGCCTATGAAGCACTTGCTCTTCTTCCCCTTAGAAAAGGAGCATATACCCTAACAGCAGGACTTACAGATGCTGAAGATCATGTATGTGTGGCGGCGGCAAGAGCCATCGACCAGAACTATTCTGAGATATTAACTGCGGGAATTAAAAATTTATTGCGTAATAAGGATGATGAGGCAAGGCACATCACCAAAATTATTGTCAATGCTCAAGTTGATAAGGTGTTCTTAAGTTTGGTTGGAGAGGATTTTTTCCAGGAACTCTCACTTATCTATCTTCCCCATGCTCATAAAGATACCAAGGAGCATTATATAAAAATCCTAGAGGAAAATGGATTTGTTGATTTTGCCGGTAAGCTACAAGGTGACGAGGTTGTAACCAATAAGGTCAAAGTTGTTGCTGTCGATGATTCCCGTATGATTCTAAGTATTTACAAGTCTACGCTGCACGAGCTTGGGTTTGAGCCGGTTCTTTTTGAATTTCCAGCCACGGCTATAGAGTGGCTACAGAAAGAGAAGCCGGCCATGGTGCTCACTGATCTGAATATGCCGGAAATTACAGGTATTATGATGTCAGCTGAAATTAGGAAGAAGTACACCCCAAAAGAACTTCCCATTATCATGGTTACCACACAGAATGAGACCAATGATCATGATGCAGCCTATATAGCTGGAGTAAATAAGGTTATACAAAAACCTTTTAATGCTAAGTCATTGAAGGCTGCAATGGATGAATATTTATAGCAGAAACGAGTAAGGAACGTACACGAAATACCTTGAACATGATGCCCTGCGGGCAGAAGGTATTCGGTATGCGGTATGCGGTTTTCGGCAAGCAACATAGGAACAACTCCCACAGAAACTTTGATTTTCCGATACATGAACATATTATGCTGCAAATTTTTCGTTCCCGTTTCTTAGATGTTCTCAAGATAACCCTGGAGCAGGTCGAAATCCCTGCCCACATCTTCGGGTTTATGGGCATCAGAACCGGGAAGTAGTGGGATTCCAAGTGCCAGTGCCTCATGGATGATAAAGGGGGCAGGAAAAGGGATTCCTCTAATGGGGATTCCTGAGGTGTTAATTTCCAGTGCCATTCCTTTTCTTTTCACTTCTTTAAGCAATGTTATGATCTGTCCTGTGTAGTCTTCATCTATATTGATTTCTGGTTGAAAACGAAGAGCTGCGTCCAGATGACAGAGGACTGTTCCTGGAAGTACTTGAACGGCTTCGGTAAGTGTTACGAAATAGTCCTTCAGGGTCTGCTTGCATCCAATTGCTTCAATAGCCTGAATGTTTTGTTCTTTTCTGCTGAGAAGATTGAGGTGCTGTGTTCCTTTTCCTTGGGGTATATAGTGATAGGACACTCCGATTCGATCCCACTTTCTTTTTGCTAACCGCTCCAGTAACTCCTCTTTGTGAGTGGGGCTGTACCCTACCTCCACGCCAAGTGATATCTTGATTGTATCCGCATATTTTTTCTGGAGTAGCTGTCCTTCTGCAAAATATATGTCAAAATCAGTTTCTGTAAGCCAGGTAGATTCAAAATAATGTACTCCGGCCTCCATATGTTCAAGGAATATAATTTCTTTTAATCCTTTGGAGAGAGCGCTAAGGACGTACTCCTCCATCTCACCTCTGGCATGATGGCAATACTTTGTATGAACATGTCCATCGGTTAGCAGGGTAAGTTTTCCTGGAAGTGGACTGATCATTGAGGATGTTGGTGGAAAAATCAGGCGTTCCCTTTAGGGAAAAAGTGAATAACACCATCTATTTCAGATGTGTCACAGACGTGACCAGTGTTCAATTCAATCTGAAGAAATTCTTCCATTCCTTCAGGTGGCAGTGCAAGGCTTGAGCCTTCCGGCAAGTGATATATCAGTGTGCGGACTTTGGTAAAGTCAACGGGGGGAACAAAGAGTTTCATGCAATAGTATCCGTATTGAAAAGAACATGATGCTCTGCAGGTAGTAGCTGTTCAGTATTTGCTATTTAATATCAGTAGCTGACAGCTAATATAGGAAAAATTCCCACAGGGACATTGATTTTCCGATACATGGCGATATTCCTGAAAAGGACATAACCAGTAGGGGGCTAAATTGTTGAATGCAATTATAAGTATCCTTGAGGTAAATCGCAAGGAAATTGACGAAAAGGTAAGGATAATCTGGAATGCCGAAAACCTATAGGAAATAGGTTTGACACCGACCTGCTATGTGTTTATTGTATTACGGCAAATGAATAGGTGTTCATTCTCCAGTAGTGAAATGACGATACTAAAAACAAATAAAAGGTGTTTAGATGAGCGAGCAAGAAATGTCCGGCAAGGAAAAAACGTTGTTTGGTAAGGGGCTTAACCCTTCCAATATTCTTCCCCAGAAACTAACTCTGGATTCCAAAATTAAATTTCGTTGTCATCCTGACGTAGAATGTTTTACTGCCTGTTGTCGTGGAATTAAGATCGTTCTTACACCCTATGATATTCTGATGCTTAAGAATCGTTTGGGGCTGCCTGCTCACGAATTTCTTCAGGAATATACAACCCCCGTATATCTTGAAAAAACTGACATGCCTGGCGTTGCCCTGAAACTTCGCGAAGATGACGAGAACACATGTCCCTTTGTTACTCCTGAAGGATGCACCGTGTATACTGATCGTCCGTCAGCTTGTCGATATTATCCTGTTGGGATGGCTGATTTCCATGAAGGCCAGGGAAGCATGGGGGCAGGTGCGGATCATAAAGACGAAGAAAAGTTTTTCTTTATTGTAAAAGAAGATCACTGTAAAGGTTTTAAAGAGGATAAAGAGTGGACTGTTGCCGAGTGGCGTAAAGATCAGGGTGTTGACGTTCGTGATGAAATGAATAAAGAATGGCTGCGTCTGGTTATGCGCCGTAAATCCTTTGGTCTTCAGGCATCTCTTTCAGATCAGGCAAAACGGATGTTCTTTATGACTTCTACTGATCTTGATCATTTTCGTAGATTTATTTTTGAGAGTTCTTTTCTTGATACATATATCATTGATGATGAAACAGTTGAGAAAATCAAGAATGATGATGTGGAATTGATGCTCTTTTCCTTTAAGTACTTGGCCAATGCACTTTTCGGGGCTGAAGGTTTGTCCATGAGAGAGGATAAAATTCAGGCAAAGGTAGAGGAGATTAAACAACGTCAGGATGATTCAGTGACTGACTCCATTCAGGCATATAAAGATATTAAAGCCGCTCGGGGTGAGGAGGTTGACCCTGACCTGTTATAAGGAACGTACACGAAATATAAACTTGAACATGCTGCCCTGCGGGTAGAAGGTATTCGGTGTTCGGTATGCGGTTTTCGGCAAGCAACATAGGAACAACTCCCCAGAAACTTTGATTTTCAGATACATGAACATATTACGTTCCCGATCCTAAGAAGCTCCTCAGTACACCGCACTGGGGAGCTTCTTTTGGGGTACCAGCACGACCCCTGCTGTGCTTCAATATAAGTCTGGTTTTTCTAAGCATTCTCCGGTTGAATGATTTTTTTTCTTGAAATTCCACCTTGAATTGATAGAAGAGAGTGGATGAGACCATTGAAACATAAACAACTCGATTCCCTGCTCTCAGCTCTTCAAGATGAGAAAGAATATGTTTTTCTTGATAGTGCACGCAGTGGACCCGATAGTAGTAACTCTTTTCTCTTTTTGCAGCCCCACAAACGGTTGGATTTTTTTGCAGGAGATGATCCGGAAATATTTTTTGCTGAAATGGAGAAAATACTTGCGGCCGGGTATTATCTCGCCGGTTGGCTGAGTTATGAATTCGGGTATCTGCTTGAGTCGCAGATTGAAAACCTGTTACCTGCAAGTTTTGCTTCGGATTCGCTCCTTGCATCTTTTGGAGTGTTTCGGGAACCACTTCGTTTTGATCATGCCACCGGAATAACGTCTTTCCCGATTACTGAGCCTTGCGTATCACTCCCCGATTTTCATATTGCTGGTTTGCAGCTCAGTCAGGAGAAAGAAAGTTACCTTGATGCTATCGCCCGTATCAAGGAATACATTGCAGCGGGTGATACCTATCAGGTGAATTACACGCTTAAACTGCTTTTCGAATTTTCCGGTTCGCCCCTTGCTTTTTATAGAGATTTGCGCCGAAATCAGTCTGTCTCTTACGGGGCAATTGTAAATCTCGGTGATGAGCAAATCCTCTCTCTTTCCCCTGAATTATTTTTCAGGATAGAAGATACCTCTATTCTTGTTCGTCCCATGAAAGGAACCATGAAACGTGGCCGATCTTCTGTAGAAGATCTGGAGTTTTGTCAAAAGTTACGAAAAGACATCAAAAATCGCAGTGAAAACGTAATGATTGTGGATCTGCTCCGTAACGATCTTGGACGCCTCAGTCATCAGTTTGGTGACGCCAAAGTTGTTACAAAGTCACTCTTTGATGTGGAACGATACGAGAGTGTGCTGCAGATGACTTCAACAATCTGCATCGAAACAGATGGAACACTACTGAATAAAGTCTCGATGTCCGACTTTTTTAAGGCATTATTTCCCTGCGGCTCTGTTACCGGTGCTCCAAAGATTCGAACCATGGAGATTATACGGGAACTCGAACAATCTCCACGAGGAGTGTATACTGGAGCGATTGGGTATTTTGCACCAAATGGTACGGGAACTTTTAATGTTCCCATACGTACATTGCGTCTTAAGGATGGACGGGGAGAAATGGGGATAGGTTCCGGGATTGTTCATGATTCCAACTCTGAACAGGAATGGGAAGAATGTCTTTTGAAAGCACATTTTTTAACAAAACCGGTTTCTGATTTTTATCTTATAGAGACACTTCTCCGGGAGCCTGGAAAAGGGTATTGGCTGCTCGATGCACATCTTGAACGTCTGCAGGAATCGGCTCTGTTTTTTAGTTTCAATTTTTCCAGGGACGAGGTGTTAACATCTCTCCACTCTTTTGAAGCAAAAAAGAAATCGAAAGGTCTCTGTCACAGAGTTCGTCTTACACTTGCAAAAGATGGTAGTGTGAAAACTTTTTTTCAGCCCTGTGATCCGCCTTTTTGGCATTGTCTGCCAGATAATCCTTTGGCAACTCACGACGATTTGCCATGTATCAGTCTCTCCATGAAAAAAGTGGATTCATCTTCTCCCTGGTTTTATCATAAAACCAGTAAGAGGGATCTGTTTCAGGAGGAATTCGCACGAGCCGGTCGCCATTCACTATTTGATATTATTTTTCTTAATAATCGTCAGGAAGTCACTGAAGGATGTATTACTAATCTAATTGTTTTTCTTGATGGCAGTTATTTCACTCCCCCTGTTTCTTCAGGGCTGCTTGCTGGAACCATGCGTAGCAAGCTTTTATCTGAAAATTGTGTTTCTCTCCAGGAGAAAGTTCTTACCTGCAAAGATCTTCAGCGGGCAAGGTCGTTATTCTGTTGTAATTCAGTCCGTGGAGTCGTTCAGGTTCGATTAATAGAGATTTGTGAAATTTAACTGGTCATAGTATTTGTGAGGATTGAAAGTTGATGGTACGATTTTTCGGATTATAGGTATTTTTACCTATAGCATAGATGGGATATAGATGTTATCTGATAAGTTATTTGTATAATTGCAAATGACGGTTGGATTGGAACAATCATCTGTTATCGTTGAGTTGGAAGGCAAAGGCAGTGCAACTATAAAAGTATATGAAACCCTGAAAAAGTATTATCCGCTGGAGTAGCCTTGTAGCCTGATCCTTTGTCACTGGAATGATCAAAGGAATTATAAACGTAAAAGTTTTTTTGTAACCAGTCGATTATATTGCGTATAGCAAAAGGTTCATGTATCGGAAAATCAAAGTTCCTGTGGGAGTTGTTCCTATGTTGCTTGCCGAAAACCGCATACCGAATACCTTCTACCCACAGGACATCATGTTCGAAACAATAAGACGACTTTTTAAAATCAGGAAATTGAAGTTGTGTGTTTTTATGGGAGCAATTTTTGTTTTGTCAGGATGTTCCGGGGAATCAACGGATAACAAGGAATATCTTGTCCGTGTAAACGATTTTCACATTAGTACTGATGAAGTTGATAGATTGTTGAAGCTCGAGATTCAGCTGGATAGCACCTTTTATTTATCTGAGGATACCCGTACTGCTTTTGTTGAACAGCTTGTTCAAACCCAACTCCTCATCCAAGAGGCCAGAAAAAGAAAACTTGATGAGCGCGAAAACTTTCGACAGACCATCCAACGCTATTGGGAAAGTACACTCATAAGGGATTTGTTGGCAGAAGAAGGGGAACAAATAAGGAAAACAACAGTTGTAACCCAAGAAGAAGTAGAAGCATATTTTCTTAAAAATAAAGATTTTCTTGGAGAGGGGACGTTACAGCAGCTGAGTCCAGAGTTGTCAAAAAAAATAGAAGAAAAAAAGGTAACCGACCGGCTCGAAAAATGGATAGCAGAGCTTAAATCAGCAGCAATTATTGACATCACAGATCAGAAATTGGCTGTTCAAGTAAATCGTAAAAATGACTGATAACTAAGGAAAAACCTGTGAAATTTAAACGGCGGCAATATTTTATTAAGAGGAAATTTCAGGCTGTGTTTATTCTGAAATTTCTTCTTGTGCTTGTGTTTGGTGCCATTCTGTCGGTTGTCATAACTTTGATGACAACCGGGGAAACGTTGACATCATCATTTGAAGGTTCCAGGTTGGTAATTGAGAAAACTTCTTTGGCGATTTTACCCTCTGTCATTTTTACAAATGTGATCACAACCACAGTGATTGGAATTTTAGCTGTTGTCGTGACACTTTTGGTATCACATAAAATAGCAGGTCCCATGTTTCGTTTTGAAAAAGATCTTGAGGAGATTTCACAGGGAAATTTAAAAAAACAAATACATATCAGAGCTAACGATCAATTCGGCTCTGTTGCAGAAAACTTGAATAAAATGGTCGAGAGTTTGAATGGAAAGTTGTGTGAAATTAAACAGGATCTTGAACGTGTTTCAGAAGCTGCTTCCATGCAACAACTGCCACAGGCATTTCTTGATGATCTGGAAGAGTGTCGAAAAAAAATCGACTCGAAATTTAAACTTTAGCTTGAATCGTGATCGTCAGGGGGTGTTGTAACCAGCTTGTTGGTAACCGTTTGGAAATTGGAAGAATGTTGTGCGTTTTTGTTTTATGTTCCTTGTCCCTTATGTTGTTTGCCGGCATGTGTGTAGCTGGTAATGGAAGTTATAAAGTTGTCACAAAACATACGAATCTTGTGTTTAACTCTGTGGAGGACATGGTTCTATTTAGTGACGCAATCAACTATCCTACAAATTCATCTTTTAGACGGTTTTTCAGTTCTCCAAGTGCGCAAGATGTTGAAAGGGAGTTGATAAAGAAAGTTGATCTCCTGTTTGCAAAAGTTCAGTTGATCCTGGATATGAGAAAAAAAATGAAAAGTGTCAGAGTTCGCGTGTTTTCAAATTCTGATCAACTTCATCTGGCGTACTGGAAGATTTTCAATCATAAATGTGAAGTAAGAGCATGGTATCTGTTTGAGTTCAATACTGTATTCCTGAATGTTACTGATGTTCATGAAGGGATACTAGCTCATGAATTAGGTCATGCGATAATTAATCATTATTTAACAGTTCGTCCGCCAAGAGCAACTGCTGAGATATTGGCAAGATATGTGGACAAACACTTGTTTGAAAAGGTTAGACAGTATTGATTGATATACATTGTCATATTCTGCCGGGTATTGATGACGGAGCTGACGACCTCAAGACAGCCTTAAAGATGGCTCGTATTGCGGTTAAAGATGGTGTGAAAATAGTCGTTGCTACTCCTCATTGCTACGATGGAGTTTATAACTGTCAGTACGATGATATCGGAGTTCTTTGTAAAGAATTCAATGATACCCTCCATGAGCAAGGCATAGAGCTTACGGTACTTCCAGGAGCAGAAGTCAGGTTAACTCCAGAACTTATCAAACTTTTTGAGAGGGGAGATGTCGTTACTTTTGGTGGACAAGACAGGTATTTATTATTGGAATTGCCCGAAATATTTATACCGGAAGCAGTGTTTCGCATAATTAAGTATTTGCAATCGAACAATGTCAAGTGTATTATTGCACATCCTGAGAGAAACACGTTTGTTCTCAACCAGAATAAAATTATCGATGGTTTGATTTTTGCCGGAGCTAAATTGCAAGTAACCGGAGGCAGCCTTACCGGCATGTTCGGCAAAGAGGCAAAGTTATTGGCTCAACAGATTCTGAAAACACAGCAGAGCCGATGTTATCTGGCTTCGGATGGTCATTGCACTTCAAAAAGAAAACCGATTCTTAAAAAAGCATTAAAACTGGCCAGTCGTATGGTGGGCGTAGAAGCAGCAACTGATATGGTCTCAATTGACCTCAGGGGGACAGAGAGGTTGTAAGTTGTCAGTTATTGAACACTGATACCTTCTTCCCGCAGGGCATCCTGTTCCTAAACAAATCCATAAACAAGATAAATTAATATAGCTATGAAGTTACTGAAAACTAAAAAAAGGAGCGGTAAAATGAGATTGAAATGGACCAGAAAGGTTGTTAATGTTTTAGTGATAACCGTGTCATTGCTATTATTGACAAGCGTAGTTTCTTTTGCAGCAATTGAATTTGATACCGATGCAATAGAGACAAAAATTGTAGCGGCTGTGGCAGGTGGTGCTGATCCTGCATTGGCTGCCAAAGAAGCAGTTGCCAATGCGGTAAGAGCAATTGTTGCTGCAAATCCTGATTACCCAGGTGGTAAAGAGGCTCTCAATGCTGTAATTATTGAAGCACTTGGAAATATAAAAATCAAAGGACTTGATGATATCGATCTGTTTGTTGCCGCGAATCATGCCCTTGGTAATAAGCTTGATGCTGCGCTTGAAGCGTATGAGACTCCTGGTGCAGAAGGTCGTGGAGGGGAGGGCGGACCTGGACTTGGACCTGCCGGAAAACCACTTCCAGGCAGTCCTACATGATTAACTGCGACACTACGAATCAGTAGAACTGTGCAATAGAATTCAAGTTATTGTTATCTAAAGAAAAGAGATGGGAGTTAGGAAATGCGAGTGAGTAAGAGATATTTGAGTTGTGTCTGTTGTCTGACAGGGGGGCTATGGATGGCAATGGCGGGAGTTGCGGTTGCCCAAGTTACTATTAATCCCATAATACTGGTGGGAGCATCGACCGATTCTAATTATTGGCAAGCGGAAAATCAGGAAGTTTCTGTCAATACGTATTTTGTCCGTCCCGGAATAGTAATGGGGTTTGAAACTCCCAAAACGACAATTGTCTTTGATGCCACTGTAGATTTCTACTGGTACGATGATCAGGATACTCCTGCTGCCGGAATACAAGATGCCAGTGATGATGATTTTGTAGGTTTTACTGGATATTTTAATGTTGATTATCAATTAACAGACAGGTTGAATATTGGTTTTTCTGACGAATTGTACATAACCCGTGATCCTGCAAGATCCGATATAAACAGTAACTCAGTTTCCCGAGATAAATATACCATTAATTACTTTGAGCCAACTGCCTATTACGAGTTTGCTGATAAGTTTGGATTACTGGCAAAATACCGTAATACTATTTCAAATTATGAAGCCGAGTTGGAAGATTCAAAAGAGAACCGGGGTGTTTTTGATTTGTATTATTTGCTGAATCGAAGCGCTGCTGTTTATGCTGGTTATGAAATTTGGGAGAGAGAGTATGATCAGAATTCCAGTGATTACCTGTCAAATTTTGTTTCCCTTAATTATGAGCATCAATTTAATTATTTCACTATTAAAGGTGGTGGCGGATACCATAAAAGAACTTTTGACGAATCGACTCTGGAAGATTTGGATCTTTTTTCCTGGAAAATTCAAATTAGAGGCCAGGATGCAGGTACAACTTTTAAATCAATGATGAATGCTCGGTCAATGATTGATGGTAGATTCTTTAGGAAGGGCCAGGATGCTGATTTAATATTAGATGAAAGTCGCAGCTTATTGTCCTTGGATCTTGGGCAGGAGATGAATGATGACGGTACTGGTAACACCTATTACACAGCTACTTATGCAAGATTTGAAGGTGGGTACCGTTTTTTCGGGAAGCTTGAAACACTACTGAGAGTATCTTTTCAGAACAGTGATTACGAAACTGATGCGCGTAATGAGGATACATATTACGTGTCAGCAAGTGTCGGGTATAAGGTTTTAGATTATTTGCTTCTCGGTTTCGAAGGTGGTTATGAAACTCGTGATTCCAATATAATTGGAAACGACTATGATAATACCTTTGCGATGTTTGTGGTGAATTTCGACTACGATTTTAGTGGAAGATAGCATACGTTAAACTGAATAAAAGAATCGACGGAGAAACAATGTTTCTTTGTCGATTTTTTTTGTAAATGAGAAATTAACAAGGGCAGTATTATAATGAGGAAAAATAGATTGAAGATGCTTATGCTGATTACCTTAGTATCTCTTCATGCGATATTTTTAACCACATTAAGCTTTGCATCTATGCAAAGTTACCTTCTTGGAGCCAGGGATGTAATTACTGTTTCCATTTTTGCAGGCGGGGAAGAGCAGGTTGCAGTCGATCTGACCCTTTCTGACCAGGGGCTGGTGAATTTTCCATTTATTGGTTCTGTAAAAGCTGGAGGTTTGGCAAGCAGCGAACTTGAAGCAAATGTTTCAAAACTGTTAGCAAAAGATTATTTTGTCGATCCCCAGGTTCATATTCGCGTTACTGGATATCATAGTCTCCATTTTTCAATTTCCGGTGCTGTAACAACGCCTGGTAATTATGAGATGAATGCTGCAACGACGATTATGGATCTTATTGCAAGGGCAGAAGGTGTAACACAGGACAGGGGAAATATTGCTTATATTCTGCGCGACGTAAAAGAGGCAGGTAACTCAAGCTCAAATTCTGCACAGGCACAAGATGGAGAGAACAGGCATAAACCTCTGACAGTAAACCTCCTGCAACTGCTGGATGAGGGAGATATACGTGCCAACATTGCACTTGTTCCGGGGGATGCTGTTTATATACCTTTGGCAAAAGGATTAAATCAAGCAAAATCTAAGGTTTACGTGTCAGGTATGGTTAAAAAACCGGATCTTTACAGTTTTCAACCCGGTCTTACCGCATTGGGAGTTTGCATTATGGCGGGAGGTTTCAGAAAACATGCAGCTCCCAATCGTACAACAATAATGAGATTTGAGAATGGAAAACAGGAAGTGATTAAACTTAATCTTGAACAAGTAATAAAAGGAAAGGTTTCTGATCTTGCCCTTAAACCAGGTGATCGTATTCATGTCCCTGAATCGTGGTTATAAGGAGAAGAGATGATAGAAAATAAGCAACCAGCCGAAGTTGAAATGCATCTGTCGGATTACTGGAATGTCTTGAAAAAAAGAAAAGTGTTTGTCATCACATTTCTGTTTGTCACTGTTATTGTTACCATGGTTATGAGTTTTTTGATGGCTCCGGTTTATCAGGCAACCGCAAGGATGGCTATTGAAAATGAATCCTCAACATCGCCAATTACCGGGCAACGAATGGAATACATTGACAGGGCATCCCAGCAGCTCACCTTTAATACCCATTTTACTTTGATCAAATCGAAACCGGTTATTCATAATCTTATAACAGAGATTGCTGCCTCAGAAGATAAAATCAATCAGTTAGGTGATGAGATATCAACAAATGTTGTTAAAGAGGCCATTGCTCAGATTAAAGATGCCGTACAAAGAGTTAAACAGAATATTCGCTTGTTATTGAAAAAAGAGGAGATCAAACCTACCGAACAGGAGCTACTTGATCAATTAGTATCCAATATACAGAAAAAAATTGCTATAAATAATGTTCGTGATACCCGCCTCCTTGATATTAAGGTAATGGATGGAGAGTCTGAAATGGCTGCTAGAATAGCCAACCTCCTGGCAAAAAACTATATTGAATTTGATCTGGAAAACAGGCTCACATCCGCCAATGATAATCTGGAATGGTTGAATAAAGAAGTCTATTCCATGAAGAAACGACTGGAAGATGATGAGAAGAAGTTTTTTGAATATAAGCAGCTACACAAAGTCTTTTCTCTTAGTGGCAAGCAGAAAGTCATTGATCAAAAAATTGCGGAATTAAACAACGAGTATATGCTGACCAGGAACAGACGTCAGGAGCTGGAAACAAAGCTTGCTGAAATTAACAAGCAATACAGTGCTTCTTCTGATATTGCTCATATCCGTTCTATTCTGAACAACAAAGCGATTGATGACATCTACGCAAATTTAACCAATTTAGAACTGGAACAGAGCAGACTGTCAAAGGTTTTTAAGTCCAAACACCCAAAGATACTACAGTTGTCAAGTGGGATTACTAAAGTACAGTTCAAACTCAATTCGGAATTGAGCAAGGAAATAAAAAATCTAAGCGTACTGCAAAGTGTTCTCCGTGACCGTGAAATAAAAATGGAAACGAATATCGCAGAGCTTGAACAGGATGCATTGGATACCAGTGGTAAAGAATTTAATTATACTATTCTGCAACGAAATATGGATACCAGTCAACATTTGTATGACACCCTTGTGGCGAGAATGAAAGAGACGGGTGTTGTTACAGGAAGTGCTTCGTCAAATATTCGAATTGTTGAATATGCCTCTGTGCCCATGCATCCTGTGAAGCCAAACAAAAAGAGAAATCTTCTTCTGAGTATTATTCTTGGTTTGTTTGGCGGGATAGGGATGGCATTTTTTAAGGAATACCTAGATCAAAGTGTGAGAACAGAAGAAGATGTTAGGGGGTTACTTGATTTGCCGGTTCTTTCTGTTATCCCCATTGCAGAAAAGGCTGACAAGGGAGGATATTATTAATGGTGAAGTTTAAAAAAACACGTAAAAATATACAGGGTCGAGAGTCACTGCTGGTAAATTTTTCCTCCAAATCCGGATACGCTGAATCGTATCGAACCTTAAGGACAAATCTATCTTTTTGCATGATGGAAAAAGACCTTAATTCTCTGGTAATTACCAGCTCTCTACCAGGTGAGGGAAAAACAAATACTGTTGCCAATCTTGCCTATACCATAGCACAAACAGCAGCAATTCCCGAGCTTCGCCAGCCAACGCTGGTAAGTTGATTTTCTATCCAAATATATAGTGGTTTGGGCAGACCTTGACAACAAGCACCACATATTCATGGATGTACATCATAATTTAGGCTATTTGAACTAAAACT
>JAFLJO010000104.1 GCA_022712975.1 Desulfocapsa sp. | reverse complement strand
GCGCTGCAGGTGACCAGCGGGCAGCGCGGTTTTATGGAAATCAGGCTAGCTTGACAAATTCTGGGGTAATCAACACTCAGTGTTATTAATCCCGCTGGCCCCTGAGCTTAACGTTGTACGTCCAGTTAAAAAGTGGTTTTTGGTTTTTCGGTGATTCTGGGGAGTTTGATGTATCTATTACTTTACATTCTCGGGTAATCTGTTTTCTTGCGGGCTTGGAAGTTCCGTTGTTACTCGAACTTTTTTCTTCAAGGTTAGCAACAAAGTGGTTCAGATACATTATTTCTCTCCTATTCTACGTGCAGCCCTGCGGTGCAGGTGACCAGCGGGCAGCGCGGTTTTCTGGAAATCAGGCTTGCTGTACAAATTCTGGGGTAATCAACACTCAGTGTTATTAATCCCGCTGGCCCCTGAGCTTAACGTTGTGCTTGGAGATATAATATGAAGAAAGAAATTGTCATTCTTGCAAAATCGGTTAAGCGTGGTCAATATTGTATCGCTGGTAGAGAAATCATAAGGAAAAATTCAAAATTACATATCGGGGACTGGATTAGACCAATCAGTAACCACGACGAGGGAGCCATTAGTTCAAGCGAAGCTCGACTATTGGATGGAGAATTACCAGAGTTTTTAGATATAGTCGAAATTGGTGTGGTCGAAAATGTCCAAGACCCAACTCAACCGGAAAATTGGATGATTTCTACCGAGGAATGGAAAAAAACTGGCGCAGTCACAAAAGATTCAATTTGTAATGTATGCACTGAAAAACCAGATGTATTGTGGGAAAGCAGCTTCGGCAAAAATGATCGAATCACCACTGATGATTTCTTACGGTATGATCATGATTCTTCAATTTTCCTGATAAAACCTGAAAGATTTGTCATGCGAATATATACTGAATATAATCAGTTTCAAGGGTATGATCAGAAAAAACGTAGGGGCAAAATTTGGTATAATAGTATTGAGTATGATTTGGCTATAACAGACCCAGAAATTGACAAAAAATATTTTCGCCCCTTTCCTGGTATAGATGATGGAGTTAAGGAGTTTGATGTAGTCCCCGAAACTTGTGTGATTTGCGTCAGCCTTACCCCTGAATTTAACGGATCTCATTACAAAGTTATCGCTACGGTTATTGAAAATGATTGACTTATTTACAATCGGTTACTCATCTTACGACATCAAGCCTTTCATTAAAGTCCTTCGTAAATTTCATATTTCTGCTGTTGTTGATGTTAGGTCTTCCCCTTACAGCCAATTTAAATCAGATTTTAATAAAGAACATTTACAAACTGCTTTGCGAAAACATAATATTGAATATGTGTTTTTAGGAGATTATTGTGGTGCAAGAATTGATGATAGATCTTGCTATAAAAACGGTAAAGTTGATTTTAATATTGTTGCTACAACTGAAAAATTTCAGGATGGGATTGGTCGGATAAAAAATGGAACCAAAAGTTATACGTTAGCCCTGATGTGTGCCGAAAAAGATCCCATCACCTGCCATCGTTTTGTTTTAGTTTGCAGAAACTTACTAGATAAAAACTTCAATATTATACACATTTTAGACAATGGAAAAACTGAGATTCATAAAGACAGTGAATTACGGTTACTAAAACTCCATAGACTCAATCATCCTGAGTTCTTTAGGACAGATTTACAAAGACTTGAAGATGCTTATAATCGGCAAGCGGATAAAATCGCTTACGAAGACACCGAGCAAAAAAGTACAGGAACTTTAGGTTAAGCAAATGCCAAAAATCAAATTATTTACAATTGGATTTACCAAAAGGACAGCTCAAAATTTTTTTTCTACATTAAAACAAGCAGGTGTGTCAAGAATTATTGATGTAAGGCTCAATAACGTCTCTCAGCTAGCAGGTTTTGCTAAGAAAAATGATTTAATTTATTTCCTGAATGAACTTTGTGGTAGTGAGTATATGCATAAACCGCAACTTGCCCCAACGAAAGAAATCTTAGATGATTTCAAGAAAAAGGAAATTACTTGGGCAGAATATGAACGACAGTTTTTAACTTTAATAAAGAAACGTTCGATAGAAAATCTTATACAAACAAACGAATTAGAAAATGCCTGTTTGCTTTGTAGTGAACCAACGCCAGAGTATTGTCATCGAAGGCTTGTTGGAGAATACTTTCAAACTACATTTAAGAATATCGAAATCACACATTTATAACTTAGTATCGCCTATAGCAATCTCAATTTCGTCAAACAAAACAACTGATTAACTGCACAACAATGGTATGCAGCCGACCCCAAGCAGCGCGGTTTTTCAAATAAACATGGCAGGTGACCTAAGCTCACAGCTGCGAATAACCTTGGTCGGTTTAATTGCTTGGGTCGGCTGATACCGGACGTTATGTGTGAGAAATGAGAATATAAAATGGACTTTTCTCCAATTATAAGTCAATTCATAAAGAACTTTTGGTATCTAATACCATTACTAATCTTTGCAGCCACCCTGAGGTCTCCATGGTTCAAAGGTATGATCGGTGAATTTATTGTCAATATTTCTGCAAAATGGTTACTTGATAAAAATAAGTACCATCTAATCAAAAATGTAACGTTACCAACTGCAGATGGAACAACTCAAATTGACCATATCATCGTATCGGTCTATGGAATTTTTGTAATTGAAACAAAAAACATGAAAGGCTGGATTTTTGGTAAAGAAAATCAACGAACATGGACTCAAAAAATATATCAACATTCAAATAAGTTTCAGAATCCGCTTCATCAAAACTACAAGCATGTTAAGACAATAGAGCAACTGCTGGGGTTAAAAGACAATCAAGTTCATTCTTTGGTCGTATTTGTTGGGGACAGTACGTTTAAAACAGAAATGCCTGAGAATGTGACTTATGGTGGTGGTTATGCCAGATATATAAAATCAAAAAAACAACCTGTTCTCTCTTTTACAGAAGTTTCAGAAATTATAACTAAAATCGGACAAGGTAGGCTTAGCCAGTCATTCAAAACACACCGAACACATATAAATCATGTGAAAAATATTCAAAACCAAAAGAAAGACAGTCTCGCATGTCCGAAATGCGGTAGCTCAATGAAACGGCGAGAATCAAAAAATGGGAATGCCTTTTGGGGTTGTTCAATGTTTCCAAAATGCAGAGGCACAAAAAACATAACATAATAAAATCACATAACAAAAAAATGCACCCGACTGGCTCACACGTCCGATTTTCGGATGTTTGCCTAGCATCATCTCTCGCACCACCATTCCGGTAAATCCAAGGCCAGCCGGTGATTTAGGACGTTATAACCATCTGCGAAATCAAGAAGCGGAACAAATAATCGATTGTAGGAAAAGCAGAAAATGGGGATGTGACTTAATTTTTGATGTTAAATCTAGCGTGGACGTGGAAAACTAATCCTGAGAAAAAGCAAAAGCGAGTGTCGATGTTTGCC
>JAFLJO010000022.1 GCA_022712975.1 Desulfocapsa sp. | reverse complement strand
ATAATTCCTCGTTAAGTCAATAAATCAACAACGTCCCCTTTCCTTTCCCATGGGGTGCGGCCATGAACGATATGGCATTTTCTAAGCTGCCTATTCGGCAGTGAACTCATTGGGCAGACATGAAAGAGGGTCTTGAAACTTTCTAAGCTGCCTATTCGGCAGTGAACTGTTAATCACCCTATCTATCTACTAATATACATTTCTAAGCTGCCTATTCGGCAGTGAACAGCATTCGCATCGTACGATTTCAGCCGCTCAATTTCTAAGCTGCCTATTCGGCAGTGAACATCAATTTTGCAGCTCGTAAACCTGAAGTATCTTTTCTAAGCTGCCTATTCGGCAGTGAACGCGGATCTGCATTAAAGACGGAACCCCTGTTTTTTCTAAGCTGCCTATTCGGCAGTGAACAGCCCATGCTCTGCTATGTCGAGGCATTGTTCTTTCTAAGCTGCCTATTCGGCAGTGAACTTGCGAAGTTATCATCGCTCAACATCCCCATTTTTCTAAGCTGCCTATTCGGCAGTGAACATCCAAAAGAATTGGCTGAGGCGTACATTAACTTTCTAAGCTGCCTATTCGGCAGTGAACGCGAAGTATTTTCTGTCACACACACATATACTTTTCTAAGCTGCCTATTCGGCAGTGAACGCCTCATCGCCGTATGTTGTGACTTTTTGCAGTTTCTAAGCTGCCTATTCGGCAGTGAACATATAACCCTCTGCAAATATTGAGTTGCGACGTTTTCTAAGCTGCCTATTCGGCAGTGAACGAGATCATCAAAGATAAGCTCGATGCAGGTCATTTCTAAGCTGCCTATTCGGCAGTGAACGGAGTCTGAAAGAGAGCAGAAATACTTATCTGTTTCTAAGCTGCCTATTCGGCAGTGAACGCCGGGGAACAGATCGTTTCCGTTTTCGTCCGTTTCTAAGCTGCCTATTCGGCAGTGAACGCACACCTCAAAGTGCAAGCCAACAGGGTGGATTTCTAAGCTGCCTATTCGGCAGTGAACGCTACCAAACCTCTTTTTTAACTCTCCGTAAATTTCTAAGCTGCCTATTCGGCAGTGAACCATGACCAATGCACAAAACATACCAACAAATCAAAAGGTTAAATCATTCCCAAACGTTTTAGCGACGAAAAAGCTAATCCACTTAACGCACTGATTTAATAATGTTAATGTTGACGTACTTTTTTATTCATCAAAACATAGGAACGGGACTCTTTGCACTCAACCCATAAGTGCTAAACACAACTGCATGATTGTTTCTTTGCTCTGTTTCCACACAAGCAATCATCAATCGATATCGTTTATCAGTACTTGAACTCTTGAGATGGAGATACGGTACTTTGCTAATTTGCTCTCTACGTTTACTCAACAAAGAAAAAGCATCTTCATAACTAATACCTTCTCTTTTTGCTTTTCGTCTGGCTAACCTGGTATTGCTACTTTTTGTCTGGATTCGTTTAAAAAAAGCGTATCCTACAGGTTTTCCAGGGACTTCACGAATACTGGTAATATGAACATAATCAGTCAAACGAGATAACCATTTCTGAATATTCAAGTCCTTCATATCTTTTTTGGAAGGGGCAAATAATCGTAATTTACAGCCTAACTGATATTTTTTTTCATCATATTCAGGAAAAGATACCCCAACCTTTACCACACCATTGTCATCCTGTATTTCGACCAATGCCAAATGCAATTGCTGATAAACTTTTTCCCATAAAAAATAGATCGGGATTTCAACTCCGGGAAGCAGTGTAATTTCTATATAGCATTTCATTATTACCACTCCTATTTATCACTTTCACCAAAGACACCACCGCGGACAAGTACCGCCATAACATAATGTTCGTCATTTTTATTTTCCAGCGTTTCCCCACGGGCAAAACGATCAAACAGAGTGAAAAAATCTGCTTTGGCTTGAGGATTACGATAAGCCTTCCCCAAATTGGTCACAGCACCATATGGTTCAATGGCTATAGGCCCAGTGGTAACATCTTCATATTCCGGATACCAGGTGTCAATAGTTCGAAGAGCGTTCCCAATTTTTTGTGAGTGCATCCCTGCAATACTATTTATACTATAAAGAATTTTGCTTTTTTTACTTTTGCTATTCCCTTTATCCAATACCAACTCTTCACTTGGGTAAACATCTTGTGCTTTACCAATCTGGGCATAAGCGTTAACTTCAAGTAGGACAAAGTCCTTTTCGCCTGCCAGAGCTTGAGCAATTTCCTGGCCTAAATCATTAATATCAGCCGTGCTGGATTCAAAATCCCGTATGCTCAATTTTATGGCATCAAACTTCCAAGATCGTGCAGAGTCTGAGTTTAACAATTTCACCTGGACTTCAATGTTCTCTGCTCCCACACGATTACGCCACAAAAAACGACCATTAGCAATATTGCTTGCATAGCGTTTTCCCAGCTCAATAAATTTCTCTTCTTCAATATAATTATTAGCAGCTTGAGTGTAAGTATCATTAAATGCCTGATTATTACAAGCGGATGGCTGCTGAACTCCTTTAAGCACTTTAAGAGTGAAGGAAAGTTTCAAGGTGTCCTGATCCATTGCCAAGGCACAACTATCAACTCTTTGAAGATTCGGTTTTTCCACCTCAGCATTAAGTTTTAGAGGATCATTTTTGATTGCAGCCTTTAATCTGTTTGATATCGTCCCACGCACTGATTTTTCCTGTAATTTCAGAGGTACCGCAAGCTCAATCTCATTGCGTTTCCCCCAGGTAGTGCCATACATAAAACCATCAGAAGGAACGAGTTTTTTCTCAAAAGCCAGGACAGATGCGATATTTTTATTTTTAGCCATGATGTCTCCTTAATATTCAGTTACAGGTTTGTTTTGTTGACAAAGATAGAGGTTCTTCTCTAGGTCGGAATGATAATGCCAAAGCATGTTATCAAGGTCTTCAATACGATAAGGCATAACAAATTCGCCCAGAGTTACAATGCTTTCAGCGAAGCGATGTTCCGTCTCAGGATCTCTTTGGTTTTTAGCAATACCTAATGGTGTTATGCCATGAAACCCTGTGGCAATGGGGACAATCCAGCCTTTTTCTTTGCGGTTACTTTTCCATTTTACTTTTTTCTTATCATCAAGTTCACAACGATGAGTTACTTTCAGGTAATCAAGCATGGCATCAACTGCATCTTTGCCCTCGGCCATTGCTTTTTTCATAAGATCACGGCGTTCAAGCAGACAGTGTCCAGGCATTAACCTTCGAAGCAGCTTTCTTTTACTGGCCTCATCATGAATTGAAAATCGCTTTGAAGGTAGAACACCGAGGATATCACCGCCAGCCATTTTCATATTTCCCTGTAAGGTGTGATCTACTGTTTCGGTAAAATCATTTATACTCAATCCCGAATATTCATATTCAATCACCAACGAAACGGTGAGATGACAACGGGCTTCTTCCACAAAAGACGGGCGTACAGCATTTTGGGGATTTCCGTTTTTGGTTTTTGGGATTAACGGATTCCCGGTGCCGATTATAGAATAAACATAATCACCACTACCTTTATGGGTCTGCAAATCGATAGAATGACAAACCACTCCCATACTTGTAAACAGCACATCATCAAAATCTGTTTCTTTCAATTTTCTCTCAAGGGCATGCACCGCACCAAGCCAGGCAGTCATAGCAGGGAAACCTATGGTATAAGGGCTTGAAAGTGCGTTGGCATTATGTATTTTGATTTGTGGAATCAATAATATGTTTTTCACCATAATGCCTCCTCACACTCATCGATTATTTTCTTAATATGCTTCAACTGGTCATCCCCCATGGAGATAGCATTTTCTCCCAGCAGTTCCAAATATGTTTCAAAAAACCATAGAGACAGTTCTTTCTTCACCTTATCAAACCACTGCATATCTTCTTTTCTGTCCTCTGCATATAGTTGATCAATCCATAGCTTTTGATATTGTGGTAACCGTTTATATCTTTCAAAGTCAGACCAGCCAGCTTCCAGATAGCGTAACATCCAAACCCGATCTGCGACTTGGTAGATGATGCTTTTGATACTCCTGTTAATCTTTCTCCGGACATGGACATTGTTTGTATCGGAAATCAATTGATTATGAAATCTTTGGAAATCATCAAGAAAAGCCTTTGCCCAAAGAGATTGAGTAAAGAAGTTTATGCTGGGAGGGTAAATAGTTCTAGACGTTAATTCTGGAGGCATTGAAGAGAGAAGATATGCAGCGCCTCCATTTTGACTATTGATAACACTGATATTTTGAGGCTTGGTGCCACCAAAACCAATAACACTAATCCCATAGATTTCTGACAGCTCTTTCTCATGATACGTATCACTGTTCTTGGCCGCCCTCACTTCTTTGGCTTCTTCTGAAAAACGCATATTATTAATACGTTCTTTAAGCTTATACATAAGACTGGAGGGAGTCAGGACAGAAAGCAGGTGGTAACCTTTCCCCTCAACGGGAAAATACACCTGCTTTACTCTTCCGCTAGTTTTCGCAGACGTATCAGTATCCTGTTTGATAGCCATTAAACCCTGCTCAATTTCTGAAAAAGATACGGAGGGAATATTCAACTGCTCTTTTATAAACTCTGATTTATCCTCTAAATGAACAAGAATTGTCCTATCGTCACCCATTTTCAAACTTAGAAATTTATACACATCCAAAGCAGCTGCATTTCCCAGAACATCCAGATCAACATCCACGTTACCGGATCGGAGAAAACCATCAGCTACGTGTTGAGCAACGGCAATAATTGATGTTGTTTTGGCACTTGGATGACTAAACTTCCCTGGATGACTGACTAACGACAATTGTTTGCCTCGTTTAGCGGCCTTTGGTAACCAGGTAGGTAAAGAGAACTCCTCAGACGCTTGCTGTTCAAACACTACTTTTTCTTCATCTGTTGTTTTACCTTTAATTTTACTCTTGAGCCAAAGCTCTTTTCGTTCATCTAGGAAAACTTGAATTGCCGAATCTAACATTGTGCCTCCTGTTTAAAGTTTAAATATAAACACCGTCCTCCAACAATAGGAAACAATTTACATCTTGTCAACCAGTATAGTAAAATTTTTTTTATTGCAGTCTCAAATTTGACATTACCTAAAAACAAACTATATTGCTCGTCACTACTGAACAAGTAGCTTAGAAAAGTATTGTAAAATTTTTGCCACACCTTCACTGCCGAATAGGCAGCTTCATTATAAATACTTTAGCAGACACTCCCTACTACCTCACCAAGCCGAGCTGGTTTGAATATGAAAAACTTATCGAATTAGCACCTTTCCTCTTGTCAGTCGGCAAACCAATTTCACCATATATTAATGCCGCATTTGTTAAACTTGACATACCCGTTTTTTCAAGCAACGATTCATAGTCTCGACGGAGCCATAAACGCTCTTTTTCTTGGTCGGTTAGCTCGTTATCTCTGGAGATTCGGTAAATATCTTCTATCACAATAAGCTCTTCGCCATAATTACCTTTTGTAACAAATTTCCAATCACCATCTTTGGGTATCAAAAAGACCGTAAGTCGTGGCTGGCTCTCCCTGAATCTGACGAATAACTGGGGAATTGCTGTAAGCCACCAACAATCTACCAACCAGCCTTGCATAGTTTCAGGGCCTTGCTGGTCATAACTGGTCAAAAGCTTATGAATCACTTCATGCTCTAAATCAGCCAAGCTGGTTCGAGGATGAAGAGGTGATGACTTGGCTATACGAGGTTTTGCGTCCAGCCCTTCAGCAAGAGTTTCCACTTCGAGAAGATTGTTTAAATCATGGCTATCAAGAAGATTATGTTCCGATTCATACCCTGGCCGACAAAAAACTGGTTTTTTTTGTTTGGAAAGCCCCTTCAAATTATATTGGAGTAAAGCCATATTTGCTAAACTACAGTCTTTTTTTGGTTCCCGATGTCGCCTCACCCTTCCAGCTAGCTGAATAAAAGAACGATAAGAAGATGGTTCGACAACAGCCCAATCAAAATCATGGTCACGTCCCACCTCTTCTACAGGTGTGGCAACAAGAATAAAAATAACCTGTTTTGCAGAAATACTATCAAGGTGCTTACGAATATCTTTCTGATCAAAAGATAATTGCTCACCGTTATTCCTTTTCAATACTGCATCCAGATGCTTTTCTTGCTCATTTCGCATGATCAGTAACTGCTGGCTGTGATAGGCCATTGTCCTGATTTCAATATCTCCAGGCAGTTGTGCATTTAGCAGGTATTTTGTAAGCCCGACACAAGGCTTAATGTTGGCAACCCGTACCACCCCAAAACTCACCTGTTTCCCGGTTTTTTCATCAATACAATGATGATCCTGATGCTTTTCCAGAATGGCTGCCTGAATCACAGAATAAAAATAGGAGGAAATTGTTTGTTCGTCCTCGTTTTCCTGTTGTGTGCAAGGAACAATATTGGCTCGACGTTTGGGTATCTGCTTTTGTAAGTTATCAATTCGCCTGCTAACAAAAAGTGTATGATAGCGCTGATATTTATTGATGGCATAGTCCGTATCTGTAGGATTGACGTTATGCACCTTTGTTTTGAATTCATCAATCCATGCACAGCCGATTGTCTGACTGCGGTCACGCATTTTTGCAAATAGAGTCCAGCCGGCCTGATAAACATTAAAATAACCTTCTGCCAAATCAGGTGGTATGGTAGCTGAGGAAATCATTACCTTTCTGCCCAGCATACCAGCCAAATGAATCAAACGGCCAATGGCAATCAGATCTTTACCGGTAAAGTCATCAATTTCATCGATTACCAGATCAGATGACATTAAACGTAACGATGGAAGGATATGACGACCACCTCGTTTTGTTTCCGTTGCTGCCATAAGATGATCAATAGTGCAGCTTAGCACCGGAGCATAAAGGAATTTTCGGCTTTTGGTGTCCTTAAGAACTGTAGTCAATTGATCTTCAGGTATGTCGGAGTCAAAAATAATCTCATTTTCCAACAAGCTTTGCCTGGATTCTGAACCCGCCACAGGATTGCTTTCTTCTTCCAAATCCTGTTTGTTTTTTTTATGCAATGCAAGTACTGCCCGGGAACCGATCAGGACAGCAAGCTCATCATCCTCCAGGCCAATACGTTCACGATATTCATCACCTGTTTGCAGTGTTAAGGTACGCAAACCCAATGCGAGGATATAACGGAGACTTTCTTTGTCAGGAGATAAAACACGCATTATTTTAGCATTAGCAAAAGTTTTTCCCTTTCCTGTACTTGCCATGTTGACGGCAAAAAAACCAAAATGAGAGACATCAAGTTTCTTTTCCTGCTGGCTACGCCACTTATCTATTTGAGCAACGGCTATGTCTTGCCAAAGAAACTTGGTGGGGCTTTTTTTCTTTAAGGCTTTTACATCGTAGGCTCGTTGCAGTTCTGTTTTCCTGCTTTCAAATGCAGGTAACAAATGAACATTTCGTACAGCTTGTTTGGCTACACCCAATAGATGTTCATCCAATGTTTGCTTGAGTGCCTTTGTGCTTCTGTCAGTATTTGCGTAAAGACCAAGTTCATCTTTCCATTTAACATCAGCATCTTTAGAAGAATGGTTATGATCCGCCAACATGAGAGCCAGGCGGGAATGATGCAATATTAATCGCCAACTTCCATCATCCATAGCTTTTTTAAGCAAATCGAGACAACCAAGCATTTTCTTAGCTGAACTTTTTGCATAGCTGAGCCACTTTTTTGATTCACAGGGTAAACCTTTGGAAAAATCAAAACAGCGTTTAAGATTTTTATCATACTCGTCATATTTATTTTCATAGCCCCATTCTTGAGTAATCTCTTTAAATAAAAGCTTAACATCTTTAGCGGGACGCCCTCGATATTCATCCCGCAGAGGTAACCGATGGTGTGACACTATCAACCAGACAAGCAAAGAGGCTACACTGGGTAACTGAGATAATGGCTTATTTTTATGTGCTAGATTTTCATGCTTCTGAGTTACCTGCAATTTCAAATCGACTGTTGATATATCTCCACTTGCCAAACGTGTTAGCCATTGGTCATCCGCTTTATCGTCACCAATATAAGCATTTAACAATAATGCTGAAATCCATTCATGCCTTAGTGGATCACCTTTATATTTATTCTTACTTTTGGGCTGTAGCTTTTCCTGAAAGAGTTCAGAAGCCTTACCCCAATCATGGAAAAGACCAGCCAACGCCGCAAGGCTTTTCATTAGAGGCAGGTAATGCCAGTCATCTTCCCATTGTGTATTCACAATTGTTTGTCGGGTTATGTTCACTGGCACATACCCCTCATGGTTAAACTTGTTTCGATTCCCCACAATCCAAACCAATTCACTTCGACTGCGGCTTCGAAGCCAATGACAAGAAACAGCTGTGTTTTTTGAGGCTGTCTTCCGAAGCAGTTTTTTCACCGCCTTTAATCCTTCAAGAGTAATCACAGTCTGCCAGGTTCTGCTACCAATACGGTTAGCAAAGGAATCAAGTACCCTACGGGTTTTATTGAGAGACTTTTTTTCACATTGAGCAACAAATGTGACCATCATAGCGTAGCACCTTCCTGGCTCATCTGTTTAACTGCATTAAACATAAAATCCAATGCTTTATGTTTTGTAAAATTCTGTAGACATTGTTGGCGAAACCCCTGTTCAGTTGCTTTTTCTTTGGCACAGATAAATGCCCAAGGCAGAATCAGGGCATCTTTTATCAAATCGGCGACATCAAAGACTAATGCTCCCCGCCTGGTTTTACCGTGCATAACGGCAAAGCCGTGGGGTATCCCCAATACCCAAAGCGTTGTAGCTGCCAGGCCGTAAGCCAGATAATTTCCATGATTTAAAAAGGCATTAGCGTCATCAACTGTATCAAAATTGCGGATAAAATCTTTTTGTTTGGTACGATTTGCCGCTATTTTGTAGAGGGCTTTCGTTAGTTGGGCTTCAGTTAGCAGCAAGTCTGTAACATTTGAACTACGTTCTATTCTTGCTAAAAACCCTGCAAGTGCCAGGTCAATATCAACATCATCTGCGGAAAATCCTTCACTATGCAGATCACGATCCTTACTCCAGATTTTTTGCAGATATTCAATGCGTAATTGCTGGAATCGTTTCGCCACTTTCAACCGCTTTTCTTCCTCAAACCAAAACGACATCCACCCTTGAATATATTCTGTCGGTCGATATTCACTTTGAGGTGACAACCACTCAATTTCATTGGCTGCAATAAGTGGTGTACCGCCACTGCCACTAAATCCAACCAGTACTCCGGCAGAGGCCAGCATCCGCATTGCCGCCTGGGTAATAGATGTGCCAGTGCCGAGCAATATCGCTGTAGTATTGGCAATGGGAATATTCCAGTACTGTTTTTCTGTTCGTTCTTCGGTAAGATAAAGAACACGTCCACCTTTTTGCATTACACGACATTTTTCAAGATAAAAAATATTTGCCCGTTTTGAGTGTAGTATAGCTTTCAAATCTGTCAGTTCTTCCACAATTCTCCCGTAACCATCAACGAATAGTTAAAATTACAAAAACATCAGCCCCACACTTCGCCGAGCACCTTCCGAAACAACCCACTATAGGGAGTTCAATCACGTCCATTTTGTCTCCAGATCAACGGAAAGATGCCAGATTGGTTGGTGCAGCAAAAGATACATTTGTTTCTGGATTTGTTGTTTCATATTTACCACCCTAACACACCAGGGTGCTCATATAGTGAGCACCGTTTCCTTTTTTTTAAAAAAAATTGCTACAATGGTGGTTTCGTAGAATCTTAATCTGAGGATTATTCTCGTAACACTTGGAATATATAACTTTTTACAAGCAAAAAATTCCCACATCCGGAAATGACTGAGTACTATAAAATGCGTTTTTTAGTATCTATCAGATTTTTCCATGACAAAATTATCCTTAAGGTGAGGATTGACATGACAATTATGAACACCCGGTAAGCAATGTCACAAAAAAAAGAGAAACAGCAATCCGTTACTTGACAATAAACACACCAAACATGCACCCCATTTCAGGAACCATTCCCAGCAAATCCGGACAAGGGAGATGCCATGACAGACAGAGGAAATCTCCTTAAAAGTAGCTTAGTAGCAGCTTCAACATTGGTTGTAAGTTCTGTTAATTTTGCAGGTGCATCAACATCTACCTTAGCAATGTTATCTATACAAAAGAAAATCCGGAAAAATGGGACAAGAAAGTAGGAAGCCACCTCCCATCGGTTACTGTGGAAGAAAGCAAGATCAAGTTATAAACTTCCTGCCGAATATAAAGGCAAGGTCTTTGCCACCAGCTTCTGTAATCTGCATGATTCCTGGGTGAACGAAACTACTGTTTAATGCACAACCCGAGAAAGTTTCATTCTAAAGGTGAACTTTCTATTGTTAGCCCTTGAAAGAATCATGGATCAGTTGTACAATTGTCTCATGAACATAATATCAGATACGAATATCTTCTTGGCTGTAGCTTTAGATGAGCCAGAAAGGGATCATATCATTCAGCTTACATCTGAGCTGGATGCAATTGCCCCTGAAATATTGCCGTATGAAATAGGTAATGCCTTATCTGCGATGATTAAGCGAAAGCAAATCACACATGAGGAAGCCTTATCTGCACAAAAAACGACAAGTCTAATTCCAGTAAGGCTAATCAGTATTGATATTCAGAAAGCACTAAAATTAGCAATTGAATTCAACATTTATGCATATGATGCATATTTTTTACAATGTGCAAAAGCAATGTCCTGTTCATTAATTACACTTGACAAACGAATGAAGCAAGTCGCAATCAAGCTCAATATTAAAGTATTGGAGTAGATTTAAATGAAAGTATTTACTTATTCTGAAGCTCGTCAAAATCTCTCCAATCTATTAATAATTGCCCAAAATGAAGAAATAGAAATCCGCAGAAAAGATGGTGCTGTTTTCTCATTAATAGCAAAAAAACGAAAGGCAACATCCCCTTTTGATGTCCCAGGAATAAAAACAAAGGCTACAACTCAAAATATTTTGGATGCAGTTAGAGATTCAAGGATGGGCTAATCAAACCTATATGACAAAGGCTTTGTTTTATCCTTTGTCCACACTCAATCAATTCCTTTCAATTTCTTAGCCCTCATGCCATCTCACGTATATCACATAGAAAAGGTAGTCCATGGCGGCTTTGGCCTGAGCCATACCGAAGATGGACAAGTAGTTCTCCTTGAAGGAGCCATCTCTGACGAAACAGTACAGGCAAAAATACATCGCACCACAAAAAATCTAACCCAGGGTGTCGTGACTAAAATCATCACACCTTCTGTGCACCGTATCCAAGCCCCCTGCCCCCATTATCGTAAATGTGGAGGCTGTGATTTTCAGCACATGGAATACTCTTTCCAGTTACAGGCGAAGCATGACATTATAAAAGACTTACTCCTGAGAAGCGGACATCCAGATCTTCGTCATTCTGCTACCTTATTGATGGCACCTCTTGCCTCACCACAACAAGTCAGCTACCGACAACGTATTCGTCTTCAGGTTGATGACCAGCAGATAGTCGGGTTCCATAAACGTAGAAGCCATACCTGTGTTGCTATTAAGGATTGCCTGCTGGCAAAACCTGTAATCAATGACTGCCTGGAAAAGCTTCACCAGCAAAAATCATTTGATAAACTTCTTGCTCAGACTGATGCGCTGGAAATACTGCTGAACCCGGATAGCTCCCGAATAAGTATTCTTATTCATTTTAAACGCAAACCGCGTCCGGCTGACAAGCAGTATGCCAAGGAGCTAACGGAGTCTCTTCCTCAAGTGGACGGTATCTTTTTTATGGGTAATGCTTTTGCAGTGACCGGTCACAGCAGCCTCTCTTACACCCTGCCACCCATTCCATTGCATACTGAGAAATCACTGTGCCTTTCCTGGGAAAGTGGTGGTTTTTGTCAGGTTAATATTGAGCAGAACAGAACACTTATTCAGACAGTTCTTGATTTTTGTCAGATACGCAGAGAGGATACTATTCTGGATCTTTTCTGCGGAATGGGAAATTTCTCAATACCACTTGCAGAAAAGGCCGGAACCGTACTTGGTATCGAAGGGCAGGCCTCTGCTATTCGCAGTGCAAAGAAAAACAGTGCAAAAGCAAATCAGAGGAATACAGAATTTATAAAACAACCCATCCATCAGGCCTGTAAGGAACTTGTTCAGGATAACAGAATGTTTGACTGCATAGTTCTTGATCCGCCAAGACAGGGGGTGCCGGGGCTTGCCAGAGAACTTGGCAGCTTATGCAGCAAACGAATGGTCTATATATCCTGTGATCCTGCAACCCTCTGCCGCGATCTGGCTGAGTTGTTAGATCAGGGATTTATCTTAAAAACACTGCAACCAGTCGATATGTTTCCTCAAACCCACCATATTGAAATGATCGCTTTATTGGAAAAACGGAACAACTTACCGGATATGCAATAGTTTTTGCTGGTTTATGCTTCGTTAATTTTTCTCTGCTCAGCATGGGCGAAGGTAAGCCACATAAAAACCGGCTGACCTGCCTGCTTGTCCCAAGCACTTCCGGATATTGCACACGTAGCTATTAAATGTCAATTACTTTCTGATCAGGTTCTTGCAGAGCAATTACTTCTCTCTGTATGGCCGCATTTTCACCATGGAGACAAAACTGGCAGTGGCCGCAGTCCGAATCCGTCACCTCACCAAAATAGTCGAGCAACAGGCGAGTCTTGCAGCCCTTGTGGTTAACAAGATCAACTACAAGCTGCAGGCGTTGCAAATCATTCTGCTCTCGCTGCCGGAAACGATTGACCAGCTTTTCTTTTAAGCTGTCCATGTCCAGTTGATCTGAGAAACATGTACAAAAACCAAGGCGTGCTCCGCTTATCTGCAGAACCAGATCACCGGATTGCTCAAGATAATCGAGTGCTGTAATGATCCGTTTTCTTGAACTCTTTGTTTTCACGGCAGCTTCCTGAAGATCAATAGTATACCAGATACTTGCCTTAACTGAACAGCTAAAGAGTGTGCGCAAAAAGCTCTGTCGCTCAGTGTCAAATTTGTCAAAAATTTCTTTGGAAGGTTTTAATGGCTTAAATTTGTAACTGGCATAAAATGGCCCGGTGGATTGAATCACACCTTCCAGTTCAAGATAGGTGAGCAGTGTTTTTCCCACCAAAGGCCGCATATCAAAGCGCTTAGCCAAGTCATAGAGGGAACAGTCAAAGGACTTATCCTGCTCAAGGATAAAATCGATCATATCCCGTACGCTTTTCCCTGCCGGAGTGTCGCCATAGACAAAGTTTTCAAGTATGAGTAAATCATCTGCACTGCCATAGGTGGTGCATATAGAAGGTTTTCCATCCCGCCCTGCCCGACCGATCTCCTGGGAATAATTTTCCAGACTTTTGGGCAGATTATAATGAAAAACTGCCCTGATATTACTTTTGTCAATCCCCATGCCAAAGGCAATGGTGGCCACGACAATCGCAGAATCGGAAGCCATAAACCAGTTCTGTGTCTCCTGGCGCAGCTCATGTTTCAACCCTGCATGATAGGGCTTAGCGGGAAAGCCTGCCCCCGCAAGTCTCATCGCCACATCTTCTGCGGTCTGCTGCCGGGTAACATAAACAATGGTCGGCCCATCCGCTGTGCTTTTTCCAAGCTCTTGTAACAGGGCCTGATCAGGATCTTTTGTCGGCTGAAAGAGCAGTGTAAGATTGGGACGGTAAAACCCGGTTTGAATAAAATCCTGTTCTGTAATGCTAAAACTTCGCTGGATATCCGCCGCAACATTTGGTGTTGCGGTGGCAGTAAGAGCCAGAACTACTGGCACCTTAAATGTGCGTGCAAGATCAGCAAGTTTCAGATAATCGGGCCGAAAATTATGCCCCCACTCAGAGATACAATGCGCCTCATCGATCACCATCATGGAGAGCGCAAGCCCGGAAACCAGACCGACAAAACGCTCATTGGCAAAGCGTTCCGGTGCCACGTAAAGCAGCTTCAACTCATTGCGATGCAACTGTTCACAGACCTTGTTGGTTTCGTTGAAATCAAGGGATGAATCGAGCCTGGCAGCAGCAACCCCTTTAGAGACCAGGAAATCCACCTGATCTTTCATCAAGGCCATGAGCGGTGAGACCACTAAGGTCAGCCCCGAAAGATGCAGAGCGGGCAACTGGTAGCAGAGACTTTTACCCTGACCGGTGGGGAAGATTGCCAGGGCAGAGCGACCGGCAAGTATTGCCCGGATAATCTCCTCCTGACCCGGCAGGAATGATTCAAAGCCAAAGAGTTGCTGTAGCGTTTTTTGTGTTTCTGCCTGATCAGTCATGATGTTCCCTTAACAACTGCAACAACTCATCGGATGACATGCGACCGCTCATATCACTGCCTTCAAGCAGGCTGTCGGCAAGATCCCGTTTCTTGTTGTGAAGTTCAACAATCTGCTCTTCAATGGTGCCTTCCATCACTAAGCGGTACACGGTTACCGGACGAGTCTGACCGATGCGGTGGGCACGATCCGATGCCTGATCCTCCACTGCGGGATTCCACCAGGGATCCATGTGTATTACATAATCGGCGGCTGTCAGGTTAAGCCCGGAACCGCCAGCTTTAAGGCTGATTAAAAAGAGATCACCTTCTCCTGCCTGAAAAGCGGCGATGCGTTTTTGTCGTTGTTTGGCAGTGGTTTTACCGTCAAGATACTGATAGCTGATTTTCTGCTCGTCAAGATAAGCACGGATCAAAGCCAGATGACCAACAAACTGGCTGAAAACCAGTGCCTTGTGTTTATTCTTGATAAGATCGGTCACGGTATCGCCAAAAACCTTGAGTTTGGAACTGGGAATTATTGTATTTTTATTCTTCCCGCTATTGTTTTCATCCCCATCAAGAATCAGAGCCGGATTACAACAAAGCCTGCGAAGGCGCATGATCTGGGCTAGGATCTGTAGGTGCCCTGCCCCGCCACCGGAACCGCCTCCACTCTCAAACAGATCCAATGCAGTTCGTCTCTGAGCCTCGTACAGAGCCTGTTCTTCTGCACTCATGGTCACCCGAAGGGTTACTTCGGTACGAGGAGGCAGTTCACTTAAAACATCGCTTTTCAAACGACGTAGAATAAATGGCCGGATCAGACGCCGCAATCTGTCCCGGCTTCCTTTGTCATTCTCTTCCTCTATGGCATGACTGAATCGCTCAGAAAAATGTTTGTATCCGCCTAATAAGCCGGGTGTGAGAAAGTTAAACAGGGTCCAGAGTTCACCAAGATGATTTTCAATGGGAGTACCGGTGGTGATCAAACGGAAGCCGGCTTTCAGTCCCATGGCGGCCTTGGATCGTTTGGTTTGTCGGTTTTTGATGGCCTGGGCTTCGTCAAGCACCACTGCCTCCCAGGTAATCTGCTGTAATTTTTCCGCTTCTTTTTGCAATAATCCATAGCTGCATAGTAATAGATCAAAGGGTTGCAAGTTATCCAAAATCTCCTGCCGGTTGCCAGAACCAAACAGGATCACATTCAGAGTCGGGGCAAAACGACGAGCCTCTTCCTGCCAGTTTGCCACAACAGATAATGGTGCAATTACCAGCATTGGCCCTTTAGGAGCAAGATTTAACATAACCGCAAGTGCCTGTACGGTTTTACCAAGACCCATATCATCGGCCAGGCAGGCTCCAACTCCCAGGTGAGCCAAGCGGGAGAGCCAGTGAAAACCCTCTTCCTGATACGACCGCAAATCCGCCTGAAGGGTGGTGGGAAGTTTGGCCGTCATTACTGTTTCCAGTTTTTTTAGATGCTTTTTCCAGGCAGCGTCTCCCCGACAGCTTCCCGCCTGTTCCAACAGATCATTCAGAGCAAGACTTGCCAGAGGGGTAAAGCGGACTCCCTCACCGGATTTTGTGGAATAGGCTGAAAGATCCTCCAACCGTTTCTGGAATGCATTGGTCAAGGCGAGAAAAGAGCCATCATCAAGACGAACAAAACGCCCCTCTCGATTTTGCAGCGCCGTGAGTAATTGCTGCAAATCCAAAACAAGCGTGTCATCAACCGCAAGTTTTCCCGTAGCCTTAAACCAGTCAGTCTCTTTTTTCATCTGTAAAGAAAGTTTGTCAAATCCTATCTCGGAGCGAAAGTGATAACTTTGCCCCTTGGGCCACTCAAGGGTTACATTCTCTGCCTGATCCAGTTCGTACAACATTTCCAGACAGTCAGCAGGTTCAGTGAGTTCCCACTGACCGGTTCCATCTTCAAAACGACTCATGGTCGGGCTGTTTTCCACCAGTTGCCGGGCAGCCTGTTTTTCGGCTTTCAGATTGCGAACCGCTCGTAACTTTTTACCATCAATTTCAGCAAGAACCGATTTTCCTCCCTTCCCTGGATGGAAACAGGGACCTGCGTCAGTAAAAGGTCTGTTCAATATTTCCAGGCGCAGTCCTTTGCCAACCGGCAGTAATTGAACATGGGGAGTAGCGTCCGCCTGTACCTTTTCAGCTTCTGTGCCGCCACCTATATCTGACTGAACAGTAATCAGACCCGAAAGTGCATCTGCTGTCCGCCTGGCAAGTTCTTCACCCTCTTTCGGTACCGTAAGACCTGTGCCGAGCGTACTGGATAACTGCTGATGTTTTTTACTAAAATGATACAAAAGATAACGATTGATAGTTTCTTTAACAACAACAAAAGGCTCATTGTCTTTCGGTTGCGGCTCAAGAGAAACCTTAATCTTTCCTTTCACTTTTTGAATACGCATCGCAGGCTCTGCACGAACAAGCTCTATCTGCGTCAAACTTTTCTGGGAAAAGAGCAGTGGATGATCAACTAATTGCGGTAGAACCATATCCTGATCAAAACGATAAACCGTTTTTCGGCCATATCCCCAACCGCCTACTTCAACTTCCTGCTTTATAGTTGAGCAAATACGCAGATCCTGATCCGTTAAACCTTCCATGTTCACAGCGTTACCCGCTAGACTTTTAAGTGCCACTGACCGCCCTTTTGTCCATTTCCCCCTTTTACCAAGTTTTTGTAAGCGTGGTGCCAAGATAAATGCACGATACTCTTCATTATAATGCAACAGCCATATCAGGCGCTGCTCGCCTCCTGTTTTACTGCTCCCGCTACCTGCCTGCGTGGCTAAATTGATAAGTGTTTCAAGCCCCGCCTCCCATTCGGGTTTGGGCTGCACCATCCCTGTCAAAGCAACTGTACCCGTTTCTTTATGAATTTTTTCGCAATAGAGTCTGTTCTCTTTTTGTTGAACATTGACAAAAGAGAGGATTTCAGCAGCAAGAGCTGCCATCCACAAATAGCCGTTTTTATAACTTTTATCTCTTATTTCCTCGATCTCTTTGCGCCGTGTTTTGACCTGATCCGGCTGCAGCCAGATCAGGGCTAAATATTGCAGGAGCGTATCATTGGGTCTACCACCTTTTGAAATGGGGTTATTAGCCAGCCTGAGGTTACTGCTTTGAGACATTAAACCAAGCTGCTGTTCCAGAACTGTCTGCCATGCTGGAAGCAGTTCAAAAATTGGCTCATTTTTCTGCTTCATCAGGAGAAGCAGGTCGTATGCCTGCTGCATGTATGCACGGTCTTTGCTTTGTATTAACACCAGAATATGGATTAGTCCGAGATACCCAGGCAGGTATGTTTTACGCTTTCCCACTGTTTTTTTATGAAGTGTAAGAGCACGAGAAAAGCTAGCAACAGCTTCCTCATTCTCCCCTCTAATAAAGGCAAGCCAGCCACCTTTAGCCAGCCTGATCTCTTCCTGTATCCACTCACGCTTTTCAATGAAATAGGCTGCCTGGTCACAGTCCCCGCGCCAGAGCATCATTTCCACTGGAAAAGAATAATCTTCACTTTTCAACAAGTGGTTCCGGTGCTGGCTAAGAAACAGTTCATAATAGACAACACTGAGTGGTTTCAAATCATCGAGAGACCAGACAAGAATATTCTGGAGCATAAAAAGCCTAGTGGACACAGACATAAAGCCAATAAGACGTTCGGCAAAATCAGCTGGTAAAATACGTTGAAACGGATCTGCCTTATCAGGACTAAAGGAAAAAGTCCTGCCGGCATCCAGAATAATCTTATGAAATTCATTTGCTGCCTTACCGCTGTAGCAGGATATCTGTAGCTCCCGAAGTACCTGTTCCGGATTGTGATACTCCTTCATGTATCCATAACCCGCTGTCGCTATGGGAACAATATTTTGCAGGACTTTGGCAATCATTCTGAATCGTTCGTTCTGCAGACAGTCAAGTACAATTTGAGGCCGCAACAGACCAGGACACGACAGACCGTATTTACCTTTGACAATCAGGCCTTTTTCAACCATTGGTCGAACCATTACGCCCAGCTTGCTGGCAGTTATCCTTATTTTTGGCAAACCTTTGAGTTCAATCTCGGCCAGACACAGTGCCAACTCAGTCTGTCGACAGTAATCTACCTGAATGGCAAGGAACTGAAGAATGAGCTGATCAACGATGCTGCGCTTTTGATATTCTTGGAAAAGGTGTCCTAATTGGTTTTTCATTTTACACTAATTGTTTATAAATCCAGATGAAGGGCTCTTGTAAATACCGGGGGAAAAGCAATATCTTGTAGGGCTTTAACGTGTATGCTATTGTTGCCATAAAATGCAAATAACCCATTCCAGACATACTCTGTGAGCCTGTCCGGGAATAGATATTTCTTCTTAACACATCTTATGTATAATAATTCCTTAACAACTATTCCACTAAAAACACCTGTCCATCTTCAGGTAGTCCTCCGTCCATGGTTTGACAACAAATGTCTGCAGGAAGGCCTGAACCTGATCCGTGAAGAAAAAATCCAGCACTTCTTTTTTTATCGTTATAGTGCCGCTGCACTTTTCAAACATTCCAAACCGTTCTCGATTATATTTGCTGAAACAAAAAACATTAAGCAGGGCTTCACCCTGAAAGAGCACTCCTGTTCAGTCTGCGGACAAAAAGCTGCGAAGAAACGCTGTCCACACCTTGCTGCGCTCACTATCCTCAGCCTTACAGCAAGAGCCCAGGATGAGAGAGACCTCTTTCCAATGCCTCTGCATTTTGGCAAAACCGGATGGTGTCAAATTGGCAGTTTTTTGTATGGCTGGCTGAGTCGGCAATCCGGAAATACACTTTACAATATAACCACTGATACTTTTCAGCTCACAAAAGAGACCGAACAGAGCGGGATAACTGTACGGCTTCCGCTGCACATGACATCCCAATGGAGAGCATTTTTTGATGCTTCGCACACTGCTGATGAAGAACTTGGTACTCTTCGGGAAAACATAAAAGAACAGACGTTCACTGCAACTGAAACCCAGTTATTCGCCTGCAACAGCGAAACCCGTGGAAGTAAAAGAGATTCATCAATATGGCTCTGGATTTGCCGCTACTTTGCCCTTTTACAAGATAACACTCTCCCGACGCTGCACTATGACAGCGATACAAATATACTTATACTTACGATACGACAGGATGCAACAGAATTCATTCTCAGTCTGCCCAAAAACAGAACCTGGGAACTTCTTTCCTCCTTACGCAATTTTGGCCTGGATGTGAACATTCTCCCAGCGGCACAGGAATGTTTTCAGGTTCATTTTCTGCCCTCTGGAATAATGCAGGTCATTCCTTCGCTACGCTTATCCGACAACCGCCTGGTTCCCTGCAACACACTTGAAGAACTGAGGATGGGTTCGCATTATTTTCTTCCTGACGAAGGATTCCTGCCGGTTAAAAAGCTGGATCAGCAGGGAGTTATTAAACACCCGGATAACAGCGGCCAACTCAATCTTTTCGACTTTGCTCAGCGTGCACAGGAACAGACTCAAACATTTATTGTTGAACCCAATCGTGTCCATGAATTTCTGGAGCACAACAAGCACGCACTTAAGCATCCTGATAACAGCGTTGATAAGAATATTCTTAAAATCACAACCACATTACTCCCGCAGGAACTGGTTATCGATAAGTTCAGCGAAGACAACGACTGGTGTTATCTCTCCTGTCATTATGGCATGGGGAATGCCACCATCAGCCTTGAAGAGATCCTTGAAGCAGCAACGGCTAAATCAGACTACATTCCGGGTCAACAGTGGCTGCAATTATCCGATTCACCACTTTCATGGCTTCATGACCTGCTTCCTGAACGATTGATTCGTGGAAAAAATGGTGCGGAGAGTGTTCTGCGTTTACGCCACAGCGAACTTATGGCACTCACCGGTCTTGTTCCGGAAGTGCGAAACAATGTCAGCAGGAAAGATTTCCGTAAACAATTGAGCGAACTTCTTGACTGTACTTCATGGAGTGATGAAGCTCTGCTGCCTGACTGCCCGGATCACCTGCGGGACTACCAGCGTACCGGGCTTGCCTGGCTCAGCAGCCTGTATCGTTTTGGGCTTGGCGGATTACTGGCCGATGATATGGGGCTGGGAAAAACCCATCAGGGTCTTGCTTTACTTGATTCAGTTCAAAAACAAAAACAAAACGAGTCGAAACAATCCGCCCAGCTTGTCATCTGCCCGGCATCTGTACTCTTTCATTGGAAAAACAAGATTGATGAGTTTTATCCGCAGATCAGTTACACAATTTACTACGGGCCGGATCGAAAACTTGATACCACAGTAAATCCCGGTCTGCTGATTACCACCTACGCCATTGCCAGAATAGATCAGGATCTTCTGGCTGCAATTCCCTTTGATATTATCCTTCTTGATGAGATTCACAATCTGAAAAATCACAAAACCGCAATGCATAAAGCAGTCGCAATGCTGAACTCAAGAGTTAAAATAGGCCTTACAGGCACCCCCATCGAAAACTCGCTCACCGATCTTCATTCTCTCTTTTCTCTCTGTTTACCTGGTTTTTTTGGCAGCACAAAGAACTTTGCCACAAATTTTCTAATTCCCATAAAAGAACATAAAAGTAAGGACGCGGCAGAAAGATTACGACGTCTGATCCATCCTTTTATCCTGCGCAGAGACAGAAAACAGGTGCTGACAGAACTTCCCGATCTTTCCATTGACGACAGAACCTGTGAGCTGAGTGATACCCAGGTGAAACTCTACCGAGAAGCAGTTGACGAATCGCAGGAACTTCTTGAGGATATGGAACTTGAAGGAGCATCGGTCAAATATATCAATATTCTGGCCATGCTCACCCGCCTGAAACAAATCTGTAACCATCCCTGTCTTCTGGAAAAAAGTATCGATGCAAAACAGTATGAAAGCGGCAAATGGAATCTTTTTACTGAGCTTCTTTCCGAATGCTTGGCGGCTGATCTCAAAATAGTGGTTTTCAGTCAATATACCGGGATGCTGGACATCATAGAACATCACCTGAAACAGACAGGTATTGATTATGCGTCTCTGCGAGGCAACATGGCTATAAGCAGGCGGGAGAAAATGCTTAAAAAGTTCAGTGATGAAAAAGAATGTAAAGTATTTTGTGCAAGCCTTCTGGCCGGTGGTACCGGTATTGACCTGGTCGCCGCTCAGGTTGTTATCCATTATGATCGCTGGTGGAATCCTGCAAAAGAGGCTCAGGCTACTGCCCGGGTGCATCGCATGGGTCAGAAAGAGCAGGTGCAGGTGTTTCGTCTTATTACCGTTGGTACTCTTGAAGAAAAAATCCATACTTTACTGAAACGTAAGCAGGAGATGTCCGATTCCCTTATCAGTACCGATGAGAGCGGGGTTATTAAAAAGCTTGATCACAGTCAATTAAAAGAACTATTCAGGCTTGACAAATACTGACACTTGCGGCGTTCAATTTGTCAAGCACGGACTTGGCTGCTGTTTTTCACAGGGATTTATCTGCACTCAGCCGGGCAATTGCGGAGGTGCATGGTTACCGATCGCGCTCTATCTGTTTGACTTGAGGAAAGTAAGAGGCTTCTTCAAATATCCATTTGTCAAGCCTGGCCCCCTACATTTCACAAGTAATTGACAAACAGGATCACAACTATTATTATTTGGTCATAATGACCATAATGACCTGACTCAATATGCTGGAGAAAAAACATGCCAACGGTATCTGTCGCAAATGCAAAAAGTCATCTGTCCGAGCTTATCGCAAAAAGTTCCTTTGGGCATGAACGTTTTATTATAACACGGAGAAACAAACCGATTGCCGCACTTGTCAGCCTTGAAGACCTACAGATCATTGAGCAGCATGAAGAACGCCAAGGACTTATAAATGTTGCCGGAAAGTGGGCTGGATTTGAGGAGGTTTCCTCTTCCCTTGAAGACCTTCGTTCATTACGTAAATCTGGTGGAAGTGGACGAAATGTTTCTCTTTGATACAGATATTATCACCAATATTTTAAAGAAAAAACCATCCAAACGCTTATTAAAACACCTTGCCGTTGTACCAAATAATGAACAGTTTATTTCAACCATTACGATTAGTGAGATTGTTTACGGTGCAGTAAAAAGTGACAGACCCGACTTCCACTTACATAATCTGGAAACGATCCTCCTACCATCGGTAAATGTGGTTGGATTTGATTCTAAAGCGGCTTATATTTGCGGTCAACTTCGTGCTGAACTTGAGAAAAAAGGAAAACCTCTTGATCTTGCCGATCTTGAAATTGCAGCTATTTGTATAGCAGGAAATTTTATGTTGATAACCGGGAACACAAAACATTTCACCCGAATCAATACTCTTCGTCATGAAAACTGGCTGTAATTCTGTGAATGTCCTTGAAATTCATACGCAATAATCTTTAGAACCCTATCGAACTGTGGCTCAATGGGGGAGGGCAGGCTTGATTCTGGCACTCTTGAAGAAAAGATATCCATACTTTACTGAAACGTAAGCAGGAAATATCAGATTCCCTTGTCAGCACCGATGAGAGCGGGGTTATTAAAAATCTTGATCACAGTCAATTAAAAGAACTATTCATGCTTGGTTAATGAAGGTGGTTGACAGAATCATGCTTTCTCGGTAAACGAGTGTATTGAATTAATACCTATCTCTATTTATACTATTCCATCATTTAAGAAAAAAATCATGAGCAAAGAAAACACCCAGGTTTTAAAACAACGTCGTGAAAAAGCAGATTTACTGGCCGGTCTTGGAGTTAACCTGTATAGCAATAGTTTCAAACCGGCAAACAGGGTAAAGGAACTTATTCCGAAAGGGGCACACCTTGCTGCTGAAACCCAGGACGAAACAAATTACACCTACTCCATCGCCGGACGTATCATGTCCATGCGTAAATTTGGCAAAGCTGCTTTTTTTCACCTTGCTGACAGTTCCGGTCGCATCCAGGTATATATTAAAAAAGATCTGTTGGGTGATGAAGTATTTGCCACCTTTAAGAAATGGGATATTGGCGATATTGTAGGGATTGAAGGGAAACTCTTTAAGACCAAGACCGAAGAGCTTTCTGTTCTGGCCGACAAGCTGGTGATGATTTCAAAATCTCTGCGCCCTCTTCCTGAAAAATTTCACGGTCTCACCGATGTGGAAACCAGATATCGTCAACGCTATGTGGATCTGATTGTTACTCCCGAGAGCCGCAACACCTTTATTAAACGAGTGGAAATCATCCGTCTG
>JAFLJO010000003.1 GCA_022712975.1 Desulfocapsa sp. | reverse complement strand
CTGTCTTTGTTTGCATTCGAGGTTTCTCGATGTTCTCAGCAAATAATATGCTTATGGGGTTCTGCACGTATTTGTTTTGTCTATTGTAGGAAGTGGCTAGCATTATTCTTTTTCTGTCTTCGTGGCTACTACATCATCTAGCCAATTTCCGGTAAAATTCCCCCAAAAGCTGGCCTGTAATATCAGGCTTCGAGATTGCTGGTCGTCCTGTGTTATCCAAAACTTTTAGGTATTGCATGGCCATCTTTTGGTGGTGCAAACCCTCTGCATAGTTTGGTTCCGCTACTGCCAAGCAAGGAGTGTGTTGCCCCCTCCAGCTGGCGGCTAATAGCAAAACCATTTCTGCCAAGAGGTGGTTCAAGCGAAATCTGAGGGATACCCCTTTATTATAGGAATTCACTTGCAGGTCTGAAAGAAAAGCTGTTTAGTAGTGTTTGTGTAATTTCAGCTTGGGTGGTTCTGTTCTTTGTTGTGATTCAGTGGGTAGCTTCAGCAGTCTTACCCTGAAGCTACAACGCACCATCCAACTGCTCGGTATTGCCAAATTCATGGAAGTTGCTGGAAACCTTTCCAGTAAGCAAAATCTTTCCCAGAGGGAAGGCCAGCTTCCAGTAATGTATCATTTCATGGCAAGGCCAAGCATGTAACCATACATTAAACCCGACCCGCGAGCACGGGCGTTTTCTTGATGTCAAATCAAAGACCTAGCTACGCTACAAGTTGGTAGCCAGCCCGTTGGCGGGCGGGTTAACGCAACGTTATATTTAAAAAATTCAACAAGGAGTATGTGATGGCAATAGTAAGGCAATTAACTGAATTACACTTAGAGCGAGATTCTCGGCATACAGAAGTAAGCGGAACCTATACTGTGGTATCAGATTCTGATGGGGCAAAATATTTGCAAATTGACACTTATGGTTCCAAAGAACGACAAGATGCAGGTAAAAAAAGTCAATCAATTCGGTTTTCACCAGAAGCAATTTCGCAGCTAAAAGAAATTATAAACCAAATGTAACTAAAATATGACTCTAGATTTATCACTGGTCAAAAGGTTATGGAATGATAAAATTTATTACTACGCAAGGAGTAAATTATTATTTAGAAGAATTATTAAAAAATGCACAAACTAGAATTATCATAATCTCACCTTATATCCGGCTTCAGCGAAGAATTAGAAACATATTGCAAGAAAAAAAGAATAAAGGCTTAGAAATAATTTTTATATGCCGGATAGATGACCTAAAAGAGCCGTTAAATGAATATTCTTCTCATATATATGATTCTCCATCCCTTCATGCTAAATGTTATTTAAATGAAAAAGAAGCCATAGTAACAAGTTTGAATATTTACGAATTTAGTCAACAAAACAATGACGAAATGGGTATATATGTCAAAAATGAAGAAAGTGGAAAAAATGTTTACAATGATATAATACTTGAAGCTAAACGGTTATGCAAAAATAAACTTGGTTCCAGAAAACCAACAAAACAACAGCAAAATCAAATATTTGAAAAAGGGGTGAAATATACCGCAGACTATTTAGAGGAAATTTTCATCTTCGATTATAAAGGCAGAGCAGGTATCAAAATATCATCATCAGGTAATATCGTTTTGTTTAGCAATCCTTCAGCCGCCACTCCTTACAATGATAAAGAGCATGGCGAAATAATTTACTATCAAGGGCAAAACACAGGGGGTGGTGAGCAAAAATTAATTTATGGAAATAAAAAATTATACGATTCATTTGGAAATGATTCGATTAAAATCTATCTTTTTAAAAATTTAGAATATCAAGGAGAATTCTCTATTAATAGAGAACCATATTTAGATAAAGGAAAATGGATATTTCCCCTATCTGCAAAATAATTTATCCAAAAAACAAAATATTACAACTTGCATATGAACATAAGAAAAAAAACCATAACTGCATGGAATAATATAACAAATCAATAAACCCGACCCGCAAGCACGCGCGTTTTCTTGAGTTAGACCCAACATTGTGCCACGCTTAAAGTTGGTAGCTAAACTGGTCGGCGGGCGGGTTATCTCGGTCGTTAGTCCGCAAAATTGCACTTCAGAGAATGCGCAAAGGATAGAGCTTTTAAAAGAGATCCGTGGCTTCGGCTCGGACAGAGGGCAGAATATCGGAAATTGGCTTCGACTGTGGAAAAGCCATCAGCTTCAATTCGAATTGATGGCAATGTGACGGTTGTTGCCATTGAGAAGACAAAGGAAAAAGATCTCTGCCCAGATTAAATCAAGGCTGCTATGATTGTCTTTGAAAAAGAGAAATGACAAGGACTTTGATCTAAACAGGTGACAGCGTGTCTGACATCGGCTTCGATAGAAAAAGGATGTCGGCCTCTAACTCGGATAGAGATTATGCGACGGTCACCCGCTTCAAGATAGTCAGTTTTGTTTTTGATGATATCTGGCAGGAAAGAGCTACCACCAGCGGAGAAACAGGCTAGCAGTTGAAAAGATAACAGCCGTTCGATCCACTTATTACCAACAACCGCTTGCACTGGATGAACAGGTGAAGCTGGACGTTATCTTGAAAACCAGAACAGAAGTTTGTTTGCAATAAGTGATTCAACAATTGAATCTCGTAAAAAACAGAACCGACTAAAAGGAGCAAAAAAAAAAGAAAAAAATTGTAATGATGGGACTTCTAACAGCTTTTGTTGCTGGTTGTGCTGGCACAACAGAACGTAATCTAGCACTTCAAACTTCCGGGCGAGTTGGATGTCCTCCAGAAGCTATTAATATTACAAATTCAAAGACAGGTATTGCAGGACGCACCTGGACAGCAACATGTAACGGAAAGACTTTTTATTATCAACAGTGAAAACCTTGCCCTCTGGGCAAGGTCATAGATCAGAGGCTTCGCCTTTTGATCAGTAATTTGTTATTCCAAGGCTGAGTTGCCTCGACAACAACCACAGCCAAGGAGTAACAAATGAGTAGGTT
>JAFLJO010000075.1 GCA_022712975.1 Desulfocapsa sp. | reverse complement strand
ATTGATTTTACAAACCAAGGAGATTCAATTCCAAGAGCCTTCTGAAATAATTCTTCCATCATATCATCCTTTGTAGAGTGTTTTTCGTTTGATCATACAAGGAATGATTTTAATTTACCCACTCAAATTTCAAAAGAGCCACAAAACTATTGCGCACTGCAAAATTAACGAGATCAACACTGCTTTTCATATCAAACTTTCTTAACAGATTGGCACGATGATGATCAACAGTCCTGGGGCTGAGGAAAAGCATTTTAGCCATAACCTTACTGGTGTGCCCATCCACGACCAGCTTAAGAACTTCTCTTTCTCTTTTGGTGAGCGTTTCAAAGGGAGAACTTCGATTATTTTGATATGCCGAAATCACATCATCAGAAAAGTCCTGGGAGAGAAAAGGAGAAAGGTAGTTTTTTCCATCTTGAATACGTTTAATGGCAAGGAGCAGTTCTTCATCCGAATCTTCCTTCATCAGATAACCATCAGCTCCTGCTGACATGGCATGATAAAAATACTGTTTGTTCTTATGCATGGTCAACATAAGAATTTTGACACCTGGGTAAAGCTTCTTCACTCTACTAACAGCCTCAATACCTGTGAGTTTTGGCATAGAAATATCAAGGATCAGAAGATCAGGCTGCATTGTTTTCAAAAATTCCAGCAAGGCTTCACCATCACCAACCTCACCAATAACTTTTAACGCCGAATTATTGCTGATAAGATTCCTGATACCAAGACGTATCAAGGTGTGATCATCGGCCAGAAGTATGGTGTACTTTTTTTCGCTTGAGCCCATTGTTTTCTCCATTTCGAAAATCCCCAACAAACAGCACCACAAACAAATATATCTGAATTATCCCAAGAAATCAAGTACAACCGGACAGTGGTCAGATCCTTGGATGTGCTGATAGATATCAGCATCCACAATTTTTTTTCGGCTGTTCTTATCAACACAGTGATAATCAATCCTCCAGCCGATATTTCGTTCCCGGGCCCGGCTTCGATAACTCCACCACGAATATTGATCAGCTTCTTTATTTTTCATTCGGAAACTGTCAATCCAGCCGGCATCAGTAAAACTATCCATCCAGGCACATTCTTCAGGGGTAAATCCAGCATTTTTTCGATTCTGACGGGGATTGGCAAGATCTATCTCTTTATGCGCCACATTAAAATCCCCGCAAATAATCACTGATTTTTTCATAGCCAGATCCTCTGCAAATTTCTGTAAAAGAACGTTAAAATCATGCTTGAACCCCAAGCGGCTCAAGTCATGTTTAGAATTTGGGAAATAACAGTTCAGAAAATAGTAACTTGGAAACTCAAGCGTTAAAACCCGGCCCTCATCATCAAAACGAGGATCACCAATTCCCCTGATAACATTTTCCGGCTTGTGCCTGGAGTAGGTCGCAACCCCCGAATAGCCTTTACGCTCAGCACTGTAAAAATAGCTGTGATACCCCTTAAGTTTTTGCAAAGATTCCGGCAGCTGTTCCTCCATTGCCTTGATTTCCTGCAAACCCAGCACATCTGGATCCATATCTTTTACTATATCAATAAATCCTTTTTTAAACACAGCGCGCAGTCCGTTAACATTCCAGGAAATAAGGCGCTGAACATCTTTAGCTTTCTTCTTTGATTTACGTTTTCTTGGTGTTACTCCAATTTGGGGGCAGCCACTCGCCAGGACACAGCGTTCACAATGCGGCCCCACAGGCCGACATGTCCCCTGGCCAAAGGCAACCAGCAATGAGTTCACAGTGATCCAATAGTGTTGAGGGAGTTTTTTACGAAGAGCCATCTCGGTCTGTTCCGGTGTTTTGGTATCAACATAGCCCCAGATATTCATGATCCGGTGTACGTGGGTATCCACGCAAATGGCCGGGATTCCAAAGGCCTGTGCCAAAACAAGATTTGCAGTTTTTCTTCCAACACCGGGAAGAGAAAGTAGATCTTCCATGGAGGATGGAACCTTAGAATCAAAATCAGCTGCCATTTTCCCAGGTAAGGCTGCCAGATATCTTGCCTTATTTTTATAAAATCCGACCGGATAAATTATTTTCTGCAAGGTAGTTTCATCGAGTTTTGCAAGTTTCTCCACAGTGCCTGCTTTTTCAAACAAGCGTTCAGAAGACTTTGCCGTCACCTCATCCTTGGTTCTTGCTGAAAGAATCGTTGCCACCAGTATTTTAAATGGATCTTTAGTCTGAACTGCAATCAAATCCACCACTGGAACCTGATAGTTTTTCACTTCTTTCCCAAGAATTGCTAAAAATCTTTCTATATCAATGCTCATTGGTATCCTTTTGCCTGGAAATATTTTACATTCTGCTCATGCCAAGGAACGTACATTCCCATTTGCACAAATCCATGCCCATAGTTACAATAGAATAATGAAAACAACTGACATTTTTTCACCCCTTCCAGCGACAAAAAAAGAATGTAATGCACGAGGCTGGAAGGAACTAGACATCATCCTCATCACCGGAGATGCGTATGTAGATCATCCCTCCTTCGGAGTTGCTCTCATTGGCAGGCTGCTGGAAAGCAAAGGGTACCGTGTAGCCATCCTTGCGCAACCCCGATATGACACCAATGATGCGTTTAAGATATTTGGCAGGCCCCGCCTCTTTTTTGGAATAACAGGAGGAAACCTGGATTCAATTGTTGCCAATTACACCGGCAGTGGCAAGGTGCGGGAAAAAGACTCCTATTCACCTGACGGAAATCCCTGGTTTGGCAACAAAAGAGAAAAAACCTCAAGGCGACGCCCGGATCGCGCCTCCATGCTGTATACCAATCTTGCCCGCTCCGCCTACAAAGATGTACCCATAATACTTGGCGGTGTTGAAGCATCTCTACGTCGCTTCACCCATTACGATTATAAACAAAAAAAGCTGCGCGGCTCGCTGTTGAGTGATGCCAAGGCAGATCTTATTGTCTATGGCATGGGGGAGAAGGCAATTATCCAGATTGCAGAACGACTGGACAAAGGACATGATCTTACAAATATTGCCGGAACCTGTGAACGGCTCAGCGAAAAACTCTTTCAGGAAAGAGAGGATAGGGAGGAACCGGAAAATATTCTTCTCCCATCCTGGCAGGAAATCAGCCAGGATAAAGCGCTATTTCTGCGGGCTGAAAAAGAGGTGGACTCCCAGGCAAGAAGCTATGCAGATAAACAGCTAATCCAGAAACAGCAAAGTTCATGGATTATTCAGCATCCACAACCGCCTAAGATCACAACAAAAGAAATGGATAGTCTCTACGAACTCCCATTTACCCGTTGTGAACACCCGGCATTTCCGAACGTCCCTGCTGCCAGAATGATCCAGCACTCCTTAACCACTGTCCGTGGCTGCTCCGGTAACTGCTCGTTTTGTGCCATCACCCGTCATCAGGGGCCGGCTATCACCAGCCGCAGCCGGGAATCCTTGCTTCGTGAAGCAAAACAGGTAAGCTCCATGAAAAATTTCAAGGGAACCATCAGCGACCTTGGAGGACCCACCGCTAATTTGTATGGTGTCACCTGCCGTATTGGATCATGTAAAAAACATGATTGTCTCTATCCGAAAGTGTGTAAAAACCTCCAGATCGACGAAAAAGCATTTTTATCTCTCTTACGCAACATCTCAGCGCTTCCTGCAGTTAAAAATGTCTTTATTTCATCCGGCCTGCGACTGGAACTTCTAAGCAAAACCCCGGCACTCTTTAAAGAAATTATCCGCTCCCACACTCCGGGTGTCATGAAAATAGCTCCCGAACATACAGAGCCTGAAGTGCTTGAACTTATGCACAAAGAATCTCATGCACAATTACGAAAATTCCTGGATCTTGGACGTAAACTCAGCCGTGAACTGAAGAAAGATATACACTTCAGTCCCTATATCATTTCTTCCCATCCGGGATGCCGGGAATCGCACACTGCAAACATGGCCAAGACCCTTCAAAAACTGGGTCTTGAATTAAGACAATTCCAGGATTTCACCCCGACTCCCGGCACCCTTGCAACGGCTATGTACGTTACCGGGCTGCATAGGGATACGGAAAAACCTATTTTTGTTGCTCGGGGACAATCTGAACGGATGAAGCAACGGAGAATTCTGGAACGGTTACTACATCCACAAAAAACCTCGCTGCCAATTGAAGATTCCAGGAAACAAAAGAGAACTAATGCTTCAGGCAGATACAAAAAATAATCCCTCCCGGTCTTCCAGGCCAGGTTACCGGGAGGGATACAGAAAAACAGTACGAGAATGAAAAAATTATTTATGCTTCGTTTTCTGTCCTTTAGCCATGTTTTCGATCTTATTTTCTGCTGCCTCAGCCGATGCTTTGGCATCCATGGCAATGTTTTCTGCACTGCGAGCAGTCTGTAGTGCTACATCTGCAGTTGTATTGGCCTGCTGGGCGAGAGTTCGTACAACTTCCAGATCGCTATTGCTGGCGCCACAACCTGAAAGACCAATCACTGCGAATAAAGCAAGTACTTTTACTGTGTGTTTCATGAGAAATCCTCTTTGTTAGTATTAAGAAACGTAATAAGCCTACAATTTTAATTACTATTCGTACAAACAAGAAGATACACCATCAATTTTTTTTTTCAATAGTCCCACTCATCAGACAACAACCCCTTGAATCACATAACTATCAGTACTTACCTATACCACACTCTTAGTGTTTGAAATTATAAGACATTTTATTTCATTCAGGGAAGTTACTCTTTTAATAAAAAAATAAAAAAAGGCCAATCATGACCTCTGTCACAATCGACCTTTTCTAAGTCAGTTAGTGCGACCGCACTTATTTATTAACCACTTCAGCCGCTCTTTTGAGATCCTTTTTTCTTTGCATCTTCAACGCTACCTGCGTCGGGTTTAGTTCCGGCTCAACCGCTACCTGCCGGTTGTTTTTTTATGTCCGACTTTGCTTTGTCCATCGCTTCTTCAGCTTTAGCTTTTGCGTCATCTACGACTTCGCCAGCTTTAACTTCTGCATCATCTACGTGTTTTGTGACGCTACCTGCGTCATCTTTAGTTCCACCTCAGCCACTGCCTGGGATAACTTTTTTTTCAGTGCCAACTGCACTGGGCTTTTCACCACCTCAGCCACTGGCACCAGCACTACCGGGAACGGATATTCCACCACCAGCCATCAGGCCGACGACTCCAATTCCAGCAAGGATTTTTTTCAGTTCCTTTGCGTCCATGGTCTTGATCTCCCTAAATAGAATAGATCCTTTTCATTACGAAAAAGATAGGATAGGGGCAACCTATCTGAATTGCCCCTAACATCGAGAATAACCATACCACAACATACCACAGTGTGTCAAAAAAATTCCACCCAACAATCCCCTTACATATCAAGTTCGTCCGGTGCAAATGGAACTGCATCATCAAGAGAGTCCTGTCCGATAATTAGCATAAACAGGCGATCCAGCCCCATGGCAATTCCTGCGGCCTGATTTATTTTCCCAAGATCCTGTAAGAATAGTTCAGGCATTTTTTTTTGTCTTTTTTGGCTTGCGTCCATTTTTGCGTACTCTTCCTCAAAGCGACTTCGCTGCTGCACAGGATCGGTGAGTTCGGAAAAGCCGTTGGCAAGCTCTATACCTTCCACATAGAGTTCAAAGCGTTCTGCAATTCCTATGTGATCAGCTTTAGGACGGGCAAGTGAGGCAAGTTCCAAAGGATAATCGTAAAGAATAGTGGGCGTTTTTCTGCCTAAATTTGGCTCGACTTCTTCCACCAGCAAAAGATCAAAGGTATCCTGCCTCAAAGCATCACCTGGAGAAACTGAACAATATTTCTGAAACGCCTGTTCAACTGTCACTTTCTCCCATGGCTCGTGCAGAGAAACAGGAAACCTGCAATCTGCCAGTTCTGAATCCAAAAATTGAAATAATTTTTCGCAATCTTCCATCAAAATCGTATAATCAGCGTCGAGCCGATACCATTCCAGCATAACAAACTCTTCCAGATGCAATCTGCCTCGTTCACCAGACCTGAAACAGCGACAAATTTGAAAAATCTGTTCACAGCCAGAAGCAAGCAAACGCTTCATATATAATTCGGGAGAAGATTGAAGGAAATATGTTCCGGAAGGAACAGGGATAATATTGTGTTCAGGAATTACCAGAGGCTGACGGATGGGAGTATCAACCTCAAGAAATCCCTGTTCTTGAAAAAAACTACGGATTGCCTGAAAAAAGGCTGCACGAAGATGCAGCCTTTTCTGATCAAGCACGGAAGAATTACTCTTTAACGCGGGTCACATAGGCCCCGGTTCTTGTATCAATTTGAATAGTATCACCTTCAACTACAAAGGGTGGTACCTGGAGACTGTATCCAGTTTCTACGGTCACAGGTTTAGTGTCATTTCCGGAAGTATCACCTTTAGCCCAAGGCTCAGCCACTGTAACCAGAAGGTTCACAAAAATCGGCAGAGTTACATCAATTGGCTTTTCATCAAAAAAGAGGACATCCAGCTCCATATTATCTGTCATAAGGCTCACATTATCACCAAGCTGTTCTTTCGTGATAAAGGTCTGTTCGTAACTCTCCGTATCCATAAAATGATACTCATCACCCTGATTGTACAAATACTGCATTTTTCGCTCTTCAAGAGCGGGTTTTTCAAATTTTTCATTGGATCGATAGGTCTGGGTAAACTGATTTCCAGTTATCATATTGCGCATTTTGCAACGATAGAGAGCCTGCCCTTTACCGGGTTTAGAAAACTCAAAGTGGGTTATAACGTAAGGTTGACCATCAAGCTGGATCTTAAGCCCTTTACGTAAATCAGAAGCAGTAAGCATAATTTTTCTCCATCAAATCCCAATTCCCGGGGAGGCATTTTTTTCAAAAACAAAACATAGATTCTCTTGAAAACCCCGCTATTATAGTCACGACAGCACTCCTTTGGCAACCTATAAAACTTAGGAGCATGCTGCCCTGCCCTGCGGACAGAAGGTTTTAGCCCCTTACTCCATAAAACCATTAATAAAAAACAGGTAAGCGCAGGCTCAGAGAATAATGAAGAGTGCATTGAAATCAGTGCGTTATAAATACCACCAAGGCACTTATACCCCTCAAGGGGGTACTAAAAAGAGTACCCCTCAAGGGGGTACTGAAAAGAGCACCCCTCAATGGGGTACTGCAAAGAGTACTGGCTTACTTACGGGTGCAATACAAAAAAGTGATACGCTTTACATATTGTTAATCAGTTGATTTAATGCTCTAATTTAAAAACAGAATGTCGAATGTCGAACAAGGAGTCTGCGCTTACCTCCTTGTTCGACATTCGATATTCAAATAACATCTGTTGGTGTGCAATGATCCCGTTCATTATTTTTCACTTTATTGTATTGCACCCCTTACTTACTGTTCACCAGTGTTAATTTTTAGGTATGTATTCTCTCTTCTATCTAGGCACACCGTAAACTACTAAAATTGGCTGCTGGTGGCTATCCCCACTTTATTTCTACATATTTTCTCTAATTCTCTGTTCAAATTGTTTTCCTTGTGATTAAATAATAATGGGAAAGTAACAAGAACTTTTTACAAACCCTTTCCATCACATTTGATGTTTAAGCAATTTTCAACAAACAAACATATGTAAGCGTTCACCAGCACCCCATCTTCACACGATCAGGCTGACTCACATAGGACTACTATAGTTCGCCAGCCTGCTTGTGCAAATATGGGGCACGGAGTCTACGCTTACCTGGTAAACGCTTACAGGACAACGGTTACCATAAATCTGGAGATGCACGGAGTCTACGCTTACCTGGTGAACGGTTACAAACATATAAAGGTTTAATAAAATAATTATGGATTTCTGTATTGCCCGACAACCGATTTTCAATCACAACAAACGACTTTATGCTTATGAGCTTCTGTATCGAGGTAATAATGAATGGAATCTTAGTAATACTGAAGGGAGTCGTGCTACATCAAGTCTCTTGGTTTCAACTTTTTTGACGGAAGGAATAGAAAAAATAACCGGTACAAAACCCTGCTTTATCAACTTTACCCAAGAACTGCTTTTAAAAAATATCCATTCTGCTTTTCCCAAAAATCGTCTGGTTATTGAAATCCTTGAAGATGTTGAACCCACCACCGAGGTAGTAGAAGCCTGCCAGAAAATGGTCGACCAAGGTTACACTCTTGCTCTCGATGATTTTATCTATAAACCCAAATTTGATCCACTGATCAGACTGGCAAGCATCATTAAAGTGGACTTTAAACTGACACCGCTGGATAGCCTGGAAAAACTATTATATAAGCTTTCCCGCTTTGATCACTTAAAATTTCTGGCGGAAAAGGTCGAAACCTACGAAGAATTTGACAAATCGCTTAAACTTGGTTTCAGCTACTTCCAGGGGTATTTTTTCAGTTATCCTGAAAAGATACAGATAGAGGAATTGACATCAGTAAAAATCAACCTTCTTCGATTACTTGCTGAAGTCAGCCAGAAAAAGACTACGATTACACGTCTCAACGAAATTGTCTCAATAGATGTGGCACTCACCTACAAACTCTTACGCTTTCTCAATTCTGCCCATTTTTTTCTTCTCGAAAAGGTTGTATCTGTCTCCAGGGCCATTTCTTTTCTTGGGGCAACTCGTTTCAGACGGTTTGTCATGCTGATTCTGATCGCTGAAATTGCCACAGATAAACCGGAAGAGCTTGTACGACTTGCAGTAGTGAGAGCAAAGTTTTGTGAGTTACTTGCTACACACGGCAACTTAAAAAAACATTCCAATGAACTTTTTCTGGTGGGTCTTTTTTCTCTTATTGATGCCATGCTCGACAAACCCATAAAAGAACTTCTCGCCGGCCTGCCTCTAACAAATAATGTGACAATTGCCCTAATTGATAAAACCGGGCCTTATGCCCCGGTACTCGAAGCTGTAAGAAACTATGAACAGAGCTTAAAAAGTCCGTGTCTCAACAACCTTAAGCTGATACAGGTTAGCCCGCAATCGGTGGGCAGTCTCTATCTGCAAGCGGTGGAGTACAGCGAACAACTTTTGGCAGATTGCTGAATGCTTCGAAGTCTTCGCTTACCTGTTCAAGCAAGTCGGTTAAATCTGTCCTGCATATCTAAAGCAACCGATTCTTCCAGTTATCTTTCCTGACCTTGGAAGAATCTGATTGGGAAGAGTAATATCACTGTGCTCACCACCTTCACTTATACCTTCCACTTCTGCGTGAATTGCATTTTTATCTGCCATATGCTTGTTCCTCTTTGATCGGGATGGATACATCACAAAACATTTTATAAAGTTTATCAGTTACCGAGAAAAAAGAATCTTTTTAAAGTGCTTCGCATACTAATTCAAGTTATACTAAACAATAATTATCAACTCAGCATATAAAAAGAGATTATACTCCCGTGACCCAAATAGGTATACTGTCAGACACTCATATAAGCAGTCCTTCCAAGTGGTATACAAAGCAGGTTCTACGTGCATTCAAAGACTGTTCAACTATCCTTCATGCCGGTGATCTGACAGATATTTCCATTTTAAACACTTTTAAAGATAAAACAGTCCATGCGGTACATGGAAATATGTGCGAACCCTCCTCGTTCCATAGCCTCCCCATGGATAAACTCATTTCAATTGACGGGTATAGCATTGGCCTCTGTCACGGAGCCGGGGCAAGGTACAATATTGAAGAACGGATGTGGGATATGTTTCCGACAGCGGATTGTATTGTTTACGGCCATACACATATTGCAGTTAATCATCGTCTTGCCAACATACTTTTTATAAATCCCGGTTCTTTTTCAACCACTGGCCGGTATGGCGCACAGGGAAGCTACGCTATTCTGGAAACCTCCCCCGATGGTCTGAAAGCATCTCTTTATCAGTTAGGAACGGGAGCTAAATAACTTGAACATATTACGCCGCAATTTTTTCGTCACCTGTACTTGCAAAAACTTTGCATACTACCAGTATGTAACGTTTTTTCAAGTACAGGTGGCGGAACAAAGGGCAAGTAAGATGTTCAA
>JAFLJO010000065.1 GCA_022712975.1 Desulfocapsa sp. | reverse complement strand
CATCATGAAAAATATAAACAACTTACTGCTAATTGCTATTATTGTAGTTTTTCTTATTGCCACTATCCCTATGTGTAGCGCCGATGAATTTGTAATTGAATCAGGGCAGTCTACAAGCGTGTTTGTTGATCCTCATTACTACGCGCCTGCGGTTTATTCAGCTATCGCGTACAGAACACGGAACTTTGAGTATATTATTGGCGGCTGGAGAGGTGACAATCATTCAAGGTTTGCCGCTATCTCTATGTACCATAGAACTAAAGGTGATTATTTCGCTGAGCTTGGCTTGGGTGGTGTCCGACTTCTGGAACCTGACACAACCCAACTAGACGGTAATTATCAATTTTTAATTACTGTAGGAATCGGCGCGCGGGTCGATAACCTGTTTCTAGGCTTGCGTCTTCGGCACTTCTCGAATGCTGGGACACTTGGTAAAAATAGGGGCTTTGAAGTGATGCCTCTTTCCGTAGGGGTTACGTTCTAACTAGAGGAAATAGAATGGACAGAGCAATATATACAAGTTTTTCGGGCGTCATTATAAGCCTGCCCACTCTTACATTATACCCTGTAGCTTGTGTGTCTATGTTGTTAGGGTTTGGGGTCGCCTTTGTGATACTCATACTTATACAAGTGGCTAAGCAAGAAATTATCAATACAACAAATAGGTATTAAATGAAACCACTTACACCTGAACAGGTTAGACAAATCCGCAAGGACGCGGGCTTAACTCAAACACAAGCCGCTGCTTTAGGTTGTCGTTCGCTTCGAACTTGGCAAGAAATAGAGGCAGGAGACAGAGCTATCAATCCGGCTGTTCAAGAATTATTCTTGGCTAAAATAAAGGCATTACCGAAGCCCAAAAGCTAACGTCTTCGCCTTCTTATTAGCGATTTTATTTGCCTTTGTCGGCGAGTACCTGCGCCGCCGACAACAGCAGGACTCCACGCTATCCCATCATATCTTCCAAGTAGCGTTTGCCAGTCAGGCTGATTATAAGCCCCATTGGGTAGGGGTATATTCCTGCTTGTAGAGTGAAAATGAAGGAAGGAGACCTGCTTTTCTGCTGTGTCTATTGCCATTATGGGCCTGCTGCTATCTCGCCCTTTGTAGCTGTCGTGCCGTCTGATGAGTCGGTTGATTTTTGGTCAACGGTCATTCCGGCATCGTCGAATAAGCTGTATTCTGTTGCTGTTTGTGTGGCCTTGTTTCTCCACGCTTTATATAAATAATCAAGCTTAGTGGCCATGTCTGCGTTCACCGCAGGTGCGCCCTGTATAGGCTCTGCTCTTGGGTCATCTAGCATGGCTAAAACGGCATCGAGAATAACGTCTAATCGTCCGCCGTCTGTCCAATCTGTTTGTAGTTCGTTTGTATCAGTAAGAATGCTTGCAATATCGGTTGTATTAAAGCCTAAATCATTAACCGTTGTTCCTGACGATGTATCAGTAATGACTCCATGAAGACCATAGATGTTAACCGTGCCCCCTGTGCCTGATATTGAAATAGGCCCGACAGTTGCGATTATATTAGTTGTGCTCGTGCCGGACGTGACCAATACAAGAGCTTTAACCATCCCTCTGAACTCAACATCTCCGCCGCCGGTTGTGACCGTATGTGTCCCGCCTTCCTCTACTTCAATTGAGGCCGTGCAATCTGATGTAAATGTCCATGTTCCTCCGCCATGCCATCCACGCACATTCACTGACGTTTCTTTTGTAACTGCCGCCCATGTTAAGGTTGGAGAACCAGTGCCAGGAACCACGCTAAAACTGCTTCTGATATCTAATTCATCTGCAACACCACCAGAGCTAGAAGTGAATGTAATTGCATCTATTCCAGATTCTCGGATTAATCCTTCTGATGTTAATGTTGCATTAATATGCGTAATCCCTTCAAACTTAAAGGGTGAACCATTTGCAACTGTGCCTATTCCTGTGACATTTTTACATCCCGCAAAATACGAGCCTCCGATGTCCTGACTGCCTAATGCTAGATTCCAGTTGTGGCCAGTAAAGTTTTCATTGTTCGTTGTTGCTGTAAGCGTAAGAGTGGAGCCATTAGTTATACCCGCCGAGCGCGATTGCCCGTAAGCTACTGCTGTGTTTAATGATAGCGTTGCGGAGCTTAGTCCAGTACCAGTAATTCGAACCTGGAATAATCCCGCATCGGTTGTGTATTTGCCGACAACAACTTTATCAAATTGATTGTAACCTAATGAATTCGCGCCAGCGATAGTATCAATCGTGTCGTAAGTTAATCCAACTTGATCATAGAATTGAAGCGTTAAGTCATCACTAACACCCTGGGCAGCCGCTAAGAAGTTAGCCTGGATTACAATGACATCAGGGTCTAACTGATAGTCTAAATCTAATGTTAACGTTCCAGCATTATCGCTTACAGAGTAAATAGCTGTATCATCGTTAGCTAAATCGGCAGCCGTCCCTGATGCACCGGTGCCTGATGTTACCGTTATCGTTGTTGGAACAAAAGGCCGAGCACCAACACCCGGAGCGGCAGCTAAAGATGATATTTGAGCAGATATAGCACTTAAGCCATCCGTTGTATTTGCTAAATCTGTGGCTGCTGCACTATCCTCGATAGTAAAGGAGGAAACGACCTCACCTACAACAGAAATACCTCCAGCTGTACCTGTTGTAATTATAAGGTCATAAGATTTTCCAATTTCATACCCATTTGCTGCGGTAGCAACGACTGTTGCTTGATTAAGTCCTGTTACACCATCATAATCAACAGAAACACTTACACCTGCCGTTATTTGAACAAGATTATTCTCTTCATAAACGGATAAAACAGGAGTGCCTGCTAAAGTCGTAGGCACACCCGTTGCTATACGAGTCGTAAATTTTGGATAGATTGTATCTTCGAGATTAATATCCCTCATCCTGCCAGTCCTCCTCCTTGCCCTACTAATCCACCATAGCCAGCGAGCCCTCCGGGGCCAGCTAAACTATGTATGATTCCGCCGGTTGCAGCAGGCAATAAATAAACTGAATAATGTCTAGTGCCTGTAGTTGTAGACACCCTATTTGCAGGGTCTGCACAAATTACGTACGTGCCAGGGTTGGCCTGTTCGTGAATTCCGCCAGTTAAATCATAACGAGGGTCTAACATGTCTGTGCCCCCAATTCCATTCCCGGCTTGAAAAGCTAACCAGACTATCTCGGATGAGCTCGTATTAATCGTCGGTATTGCAGCACTTCCCCAGCCTGTTACGCCTGTTATTGGAGTGCCACACTGCGTTAACGTATTAG
>JAFLJO010000123.1 GCA_022712975.1 Desulfocapsa sp. | reverse complement strand
ACCTGTCCATCAATCATTTTATCCAGAGCCCATGCCAAATCCGTTGGTACATTATATAGCATTAGAATATTATTTCTTTCTCCAAAGTCCGTTCTATTGTATAGGTACAATGTAATGGTCTGATTGCCACTGTATGCACCTGTATAGGATATTTTGTAGCTATCCCCTGTATTGGTTTCTGGTACCTCAAGTCCTTTTTCTGAAAGAGCTTTTTCAATATCGCTAAACTCTGTACCATTAATCTGATCAAACCAGCCATCAGACGTTGCGTTTGAACCGCCATTGACAGTGCCGTCTCCTAGCAAATAACCGGTACGATCATAATACGAAATAATAGACAGTTCCCAGCCTTTTACAAAAGAGCTATAAAACTGCTTCTGCTTTGTACTGTTGATAAGGTCTTTTCCTTTTAGTACAGAGCCAAGTATCAGGCCAATAATTACTAAAACAATGGCCAATTCGATAAGGGTAAATCCCTTATTATTTCTTAGGATAGAATGGTTACTTTTTTTGTAGTTCTGTGAGCTCATACCGATCGTTCTCATTTTCCTGCCTCCATGCATTGATTAATAAAATTATGTATAATTAACGATATGGCCTGGAGATATTTAATTCAAATCTTTTTTGCTTTTTAAGGACTTATTTTCTCTCGTTTCCTGCCTTCCTGTGCGATGTTAAGATTAAACCGCAGATCCTCATCATCGGGTGCCAGTGATATTACCTGTTCCAAGTAGTCTTCAGCTTCTTCAAACTGTCTGGATTGGATAAGGATGGCAGCCAGATTATTTGCGATATCAGGATTCGGGCAAAATGCCCAGGCCTTTTTATAGAGGACAAGAGCTTTAGACAAATCGCCCTGCTCGCGCATTTTCTCTGCTTGGTATACTATTCGTTTTCTTTGTCTATCCTTGCTCAGTTCTTTTTCTGCTTTACTGCTGGAACTTTCTATAAACTGTTCGAGGCTCACTTGCTGAATTTGAATTTCAGAGTTGATTTGCTTGCGGGTTACAGCAGTCGTTTCCACTTTTGCCTCATACTGGTCAGTAATCTCTTTTTCCGGTGCAGGAGGTTTTTCAGCAGGGGAAAAGGAATCTTGACCAACAACTTGTTCAGGTTCCGGCAATCGAGTTATTGTTGGTAAAATAGTTTTTGCGGGTGTTACGGAAATAGGTTTGACAACGGGAATAGTGTGTTCTTTTTCACTATCGGCACGACTATTTGCAACAGTGGGAGAAGGTGTGTAGCTGTCCTTGGCAAACCAGATGAATCCCAGACAAACAACGGTCAATAGCAGGAGCAAAACACAAAGCAGTATTGATTTCAAAAAAGGAGCAGACTTTTTCGATTTTTTGTCGCCACTGGAAGGAGAAAATGGATGTGGAGCTTCAGGTGCATTCTGTTCTTCAAGTTTTTGCAGTGCTTTGAATAACTCACTCATAAGTCAGGCCGTCCGGGTAAACACTCATCTTTTATCGAGTACTTTGATTTGTAATGCTATAACCAGCTCCACATGTCGTTTCTCAGTGGCCTCATAGCGAAATAGCCCTCCAATAACAGGAATATCAGATAGAAAAGGCAGGCCGTTTTCATCGGCATCATCAAAATCCATTATCAGGCCGCCCAAGAGAACCACGTCACCAGACTGGACTCGGGTAACAGTTGAAATTTCACGTAAGTTTACCCTTGGCAAGGTGATTTGGTATGGGGACAAGATGCTTCCAAATTCTACAGTTTCAAGCTCCACAAGATCACTTTTGATGGGAACAATATGGAGTGACACCCAGCCGTCACTTTCGATCACCGGTGTTACGCCCAAAAGGACACCATCAAATACAGACCCTATTTCTGTTGTGATTTCCTCGGTACGATTACCGTCAGTCACTTCAGTTGTTTTCTGGAAGCTGCTTAAGTATGAAACAGACTGCCCGACGCTGATCAGGGCGGATTGGCCGTTCATTGCTTTAAGACGTGGATTGGATATAATTTTTAAAGTACCAAACTCCTCCAGTGCATGAAAGATACCGCTTAGATCAGAATATTTGGAGTTAATGGTCATGGCATAAAACGAATTACTCTGTCCAACTCCAGGTACAATATTCATCACTGCTTCACCGGCTGCTCGTAAAGGTTGATTGCTGATGAGACCCCCAACGGTTTTCCAGTTGATACCCAGTTCATGTTTTTTGGAAAGCCCAACCTCGATGATTTTGGCTTCTATCAGTACCTGGCGCTGATATTTCTCTCGTATAAATGCCATGTATTGTTCTATGTTCTGTACAGTGGCCGGGCGTGAATGAACCAGAAGAGTTCCTGTTTGACGGTTCAGGACAAATGATCCTTCTCCTCCCAGCAACTGCTCCATTGAGCTTTCAATATTGGCATAAATATCGGTGGATGTTGCTGTGGTTTCTCCTGCAACGGTAAAACGTCCACTAAGGGGAGAAGCACTTGCTCCACCGCCTTCTGACGAACCTCCACCACCAAGGACATCCCCGCCAACCTCAAATGAAGATTGCCGGACAGAACTGAGAAAATCAAGGTCAATGATTTTTTTGGTATATGGTTCAATAAATAGAACACCACTGTCTTCATGCCAGGCAACATTCAGCATTCTGCAGACTGCGTCGAGTACAGAACGTACTGACATATCCTGATATTCTGCGGTGAGTCTGGTATTGCTGCCAAGAACAGAAGTTGTTGATGAGGAAATTGTAAGATTCAGGGCAGCTGCATGCGCTAATGCCTGTAAAACCTGACCATAACTTTCATCAACCACACTGATACTGACCATCTCATTATCAAGAGGGTTTAACGTTTTAAAGCGTGGAGCTGGAAGGTCTGGTTCAGGATCCGGTTCTTTTTGAAAAACATTATCCACCGAAGTACCCCATCCCTTATCTATCTGTTGAAGAGATACTGGTTGTGGCGGTTCAGGTTGATTGAGTGCAGGTGTTTTTTCACTGCATCCCCACAAAGCAAAAAACACAAGACACAATACACTTTTAAAAAGGCAGCTTGATACTCTTTCCATTATTATCTTCATTCGTTGACCTGTGTGTCATTCAATTTCAAATCATTGTCTTCATTGTTCATCTGTTTCTCATTATCAGGTACTCCCCTGATGTTTCCTTCAGTATCAACACTTATTCTATCACCCGGTTGAAGATACAGCAGGGACTTACCAATTTTGTACCACACCCTGTTCTCCTCGATACGATAAACCAGGAAACCATTGCCTGATTCGCCTTCTGCGAGCATTACGCCATTGGTGAGGCAAAATCGTCGTTGTCCTTTAACAGCAATGAGTCCAAGGGCGAGTTCCATAATTTCAAGGTTTTTTTCTTCCTTTTTCGCTACTGTACTGAATCCGAAAATATTTCTGCGAGGCTCTTCTGATTTAAAGGAAGGTGATGTCTCTTTGTCCGGGAGGGGGGAAGGTTTTTGCTTATTATATTCCCGGGTGTCTGCGCGGTAATCAAAACCGGGAACACGCAGAGACGATTCCTGAAACTGTGAATCACGGATTGCGCCAAACCAGATGGCAACAGCACTTGCCAGAACCAGGGATACTGGAACTGCCACGAAACAGAGTCTTGTACGAAGATCTTTTACAGAGAGGGACATAAAAAGTATCCTTGCATACGAAAAATTCTTTCACCAAATTCTGGAAAGGAACCACTGTTTGTAGTAGTTGCTGCTGCTATCGAGTTGGATGCGCCTCCCTTATTCCTAATTCCTGCTTCAAAAGATTCCAGGACAAAAATTTTCTGCTGACTGGAAAGGGCATCCATTCTTCGCAAAAGCTCAGTAAACGACACGGATGTCCAGCCAAAATCCACCTGTTCCCATTTCAGGTCAGGGGATAAATTAGCCAGTGTGGAATCCGTAGACAGCAGTTTGTTGTAGGCCGCAACATCTCCAAGAGTTCGTTTAAGCTCAGTGCGTTGTGAAGATAAACGATCAAGATCTTGTAAAATAGACGTTTCTTCCTGTCTGGAATGGAAATAATAGTAGAGGCTGAAGGCAAAACAGGCAATCACCATCAGTTGGAAGATCAGTGTTTTTTTATTCACATCACGAGTGAGAAATATCATTTTTCTTCTCCGCTAAGCAGTAATTCACAATTGAGGTATCCGGTTTGACTTTTTTCGTCATACCCCCAGTCCACAGCACCGAGTGAAAATAAAGAGGAAAAACCCTTAATTGCTTCATCGAATCTGGCCTTCACCCTGCCATAATCTCCCTTACTGGAACAGTTAAACTGAACGATTAGATCCTGATCCAGAAGTATTTCCGCCTTTGCTTTGCTACCAGGCTCACGGTGTGCCATTTCCATATCCGGCGATTGGCCTGGAACTGGAATCGCATAGACACTGTCCTGTTCAGTGTTTCCAGCTTTTCTCGTTATATTCATGGTAACAAGAGTTACATTTTGTGGCAGAACCGTGGATATTCGTTGTAAAAATAGAGAAACAGATGGTTGCTTTGCAACCTTCTTTTGAATATTGAGGAAGGCGTTTATCCGCGTCACATTACTTGAATCAGGTAATTGTTGTCTCAAAACAGCGATCTCGCCTGACAGTAGTTGTCTCTCGTTCTGCAATTGGGATCGTAGCGGGGTAAGGTTTTGGATGTTTTGATAACTTAAACCCGATAGAATCACAGCGCCGATTCCCGCACCAAATACCAGAAGAGTACTGAGTTGCCTCAGGCTGGATGCCAGCCTATATTCTTCGGGAAGATATGAGTAGCTGGAGCCTGTAAAAAGAGCTCCGAAAAGAGCTGGATACCTCAGAATATCTTCATTATCAGCATGAAGGCAATGTTTCCAGGCGGGCATCCAGTTCTCTTCACCTAACTCTTCATAGTCAACTTTTTCTCTGTCTTCTCCCATGCAGAGAAAACGACTCGTTTCAATATCAAAGTTGCGGGAAAAATTTTGTCGGCCAACAGTTATGGCATGCGTTGTCGCTTCAGGATCAATCTCTCCACCGATGGCGAGGGGAATTCCCTGAATAAACAGGGCAATGCCATTATGAATGCCAAGAACATACGCTTTGTCCCTGGTCAGTAAAAGCACAATAACAGCTTCACTTCCAAGCTGTTTCAGAAGACCGGCAATGGATGCGGGCATGGAAACACAGTTTAAGAATTCAATATCGTATGCTTCAGTTAAATCATGAATACCTTCAATGATCAGTTCTTCAGGTATTGCCACGATACTTAATGACTGCTGTTGAGCCTGTTGTTGAATAGTCTGGTAGGAAACACTAATGGCTTCGTTTACATCAAAAATGGCAAGTTGCTCTATTTTACTTTTAACCTGAAGCCGAAGAATGTTCTTTTTTAGTAGTGGTAAGTCTGTAACTTCCACTACTGTTTTGTTGGAATCAATACAGAAGCAGGCTTTGCCTTTGGGTGTAACAGAATCAGCAATCTCTTTAACTGCTGCACAATGAAACACCTTTCCCCTGCGTTTGACTGAAGCACCAAGAAGGCGCTTATTGGGGGTTCTTTGTAATATCCAGTGTGGCTTAATCATGATAGTATATCAGCACTGCTATAAGAGAACAGAAGAAGACTGCATAACTAAAAGAAGAAAATAATCTGAAAAATTTCTTTTTTTTGTATCCTTTTGGAAGGGTAGCCTCTGCACAGATAATGTGTTTTCGAGAAAGTTTTTTGTCATAATCGGAACAGGCCATTAGAAGGGTTCTGTCCATGAGTCGATTGACAAGACGGGGGATTCCATCTGTTAAGTTATAGAGAGTTCTTTTGGCAAACCAGGTAAGTCCGATATCCCCCCGGCCAGCTTTTGCCAGCCTGTAGTTTACGTATTCAATAGTTTCATTTGCTGAAAGTGGTCGAAGTTTCTCATGAACCACAATCCGTTGAGTGAGTTGGGCTAGTTTCTCATCTTCAAGGAGTATATCAAGTTCAGGTTGGCCAGTTAAGAGGATTTGCAACAGTTTTTTACGGTTGGTCTCAATATTTGAGAGCATTCGTAGATATTCCAGGGTTGCCAGGGGCATATTCTGGGCCTCATCAATGATGATGAGAAGATCCTTGTTTTTGGCAGCCAGGCTGAGAAGAGTTTTTTGAAATGCTGCCATAAGGGCGGCCTCACCCGTAGCAGCATCGAGGTTCAGGCCAAGTTCAAGAAGAATCTGGTGAAGAAGAGCAGCAGGAGTCAGCACCGGGTTAATAATTAAAACAGAGTGTTTATCCTCTTCCATTTCGTTCAGTAAAAGCCTGAGAAGCAGGGTTTTACCGGAACCGGCCCGGCCTGAAAGAACCATAAATCCTTCATTATTTTTAATGGCGTATTTCAGGACTTCTTTAGCTGCAATATGCGTGTTTGATGGAAAAAAGAATTCAGGATCAGGAGAAAGTCTGAATGGCGCACTGCTGAGTCCGTAACATTGCAGATAGTTCGATTCGTTGTTTGACTGTGTCATGATATCTTTTTTTTATTGTATGGTTGCGACGAGATTGTATACCGGCCCCAAAAGTCCCATGGCGATGACCATAAATACAAGTCCTGCAACTCCAATAATGAACGGTTCAAGAGTCTTGGACATGGCTTCCACCATCTTATTTACCCTGCTCGTGTAATATTCTGCCAGAGTTTTAAATTGCTCAGGCATGTTTCCGGTCTGCTCACCAACGCGCACCATGCGTAAAACAAAAGGCTCAAAAAATTTCAGTTGCTCAATGGCTGTGGACATGGATTCTCCGGATACGATGTCTTCAATAATAAGCCCGATGCTTTTTTTCAGAACACGATTACTCATGGATTCTTTCATCAACTCAAGACTTCGCACAATGTGAATTCCACCGCTGGTAAGGAGGGAGGTGTATTCGAAAAAGAAGGCGAGTTGGGAAGAACGCAGAATCTTGCCAAGTACGGGAATATAATTAAGCCCACTATCCCAGAGGTAGCGGAGACGTTCATTTTTGCGTGAAAGAAGGTAGAAAAAGAGAAATGATCCAAGGAAGACGGGAATTACCGGCCAGAAAACATCAAAATAATGTACAGAGGCTATCAGTGTTCGTGTTGCAAGAGGCAGTTCTGTCATGCCCATGGAGGTAAACAGTTCGAGCATTTGAGGTAGGACAAACACCATCCAAAAAATAAATGCCCCAAACATGGCTGTAAGAACAAAGGAGGGATAGATAAGAGCGCGGCGGGTAGAAGAAATGATCTCCTGTACCTTTTCAAGATTGATTGCTGCATCTTTCAACGTTTGATCCAGTTGTCCGGTTTCTTCTCCAATTGCCACCAGAGGCAAGATGATGCGTGGTATGTATTTGGACTCTTTTTCAAGTCCCTCTGAGAAGAGCATTCCTTCTTCCAGTCTGTTTTGTACCCGTTTAAACACCTGCGACAGTGTGGAATCTCCACCGCCTTCTATAAGATCGTCTAGTCCATCACGAAGGGGGACACCTCCTCGCAGCAGGAGAGCAAGATTACGAAAGAACTCTGCAAGTTCTATCCGTGATATGGAACCACTCATAAGCGTGGTCTGGCCGGAAAAAAATTTCCGGCGGTATGTAACCAGGCTCAGGCCTTTGTTTTCCAGCGCAGTAAACATTTCAGAAAGCGATGAAAATTCACCTTCTGCTTCATGTTGTTGTCCGCTGGCATCTAATGCTGTGTACGAGTAACGTGCCATTATCCAAGAACCCTTCGTAATTCTCCAAGACTTGTATTTCCTTTCAAAACTTTGCCTTTTCCAGAGCTTTGCATATCAGTAAACCCTTCTTCTCTTGCCTGATCAAGGATATCACCAAGGGGCGCATCTTCAGCTACCAGACGAAGGATGGTTTCCGAGCAGGTGAGGAGTTCAGATATGCATTCCCGCCCCTTATATCCTGTATTCTGGCATCGGCTACAGCCAACAGCCTTATAGTATTTTCCGGTATCAGGCAGGTTGTATGGTTGCAGCTCTTCAGGTGAATGTTCAGTCGGCGTTTTGCAATGGGAGCAAAGTTTTCGTATCAATCGCTGAGCCAGTACGCCAGCCAGAGCAGTTGAGAGCAGGTATGAGGATATTCCAAGATCTTTTAAACGGGCTAAAGCGCCGAGTGCTGTGTTGGTATGAAGGGTGGAGAGTACCAGATGGCCGGTTAATGCTGCCCGGACACCAAGCAGCGCTGTTTCCTCATCCCTGATCTCACCAATCAACATCACATCAGGGTCTTGGCGGAGGAAAGATTTTATTGCAGAAGAAAAGGTGTAACCCGCTTTTTCATTCACCTGGGTTTGCCGGATCATGAGTAGTTGGTATTCAATCGGGTCTTCAATAGTAAGGATATTTTTACTGATGGAATCCTGACCCCTCAGTGCTGCGTACAGGGTTGTTGATTTACCGCTGCCGGTGGGTCCTGTGACCAGAACCATGCCGTTTGGAGCACTGAAAAGGCGTTTAAGGGAACGAATTGTGTCAGGTTCGAAGCCGAGATCGTAGATATTTAAAACAGAGCTTCCCCTGGAGGCCAGCAGGCGCATGACCATATTTTCTCCGAAATTGGTTCGTACCGTTGAAAGCCTGATATCAAAAAATTCCCCCAAAAACTCGAAGGACATTCGACCATCCTGGGGTTTACGCTGTTCTGAAATATCCATTCCGGCTCGAACTTTGATATTAGTGATCAACCGGTTATGAAGGGCATGGGGGAAAACATGGGCTGGGCGCATAACACCATCAACTCTAAACATGATTCTACTTGAAATATTACTTGGGCTGATATGCATGTCTGTCACTCGATAAGTAACTGCAACACCGAGCAGATTTTCCACCAGCTTCTCAACATTTACTTCCCCGTCAGGGTTACGGCGAAGTCTGCCGACTACATTGTCAATTTCTTTTTCAATTGGGTTTTCAAGAAGATAGTAAAAACGTTCAATAAGTTTGAGGAGCTCCATTTCGCCGCCAATATGCAGTTTGATCTGTACTCCGGTAATTCTAAAGGCCTGTTCAGCGGCAGTGTTTGAAAAAGGATCGGCAATGGCAATGTGGAGAGCACCTTCTTTTTCAGCAAGAACCAGAAATTGGAACTGTTTTGCGATCCGGAACGGAATTTTTGAAAGAAGGTCGGAATCTGGTGTAAAATTGCGCAGGTCAACAAAGGGATTACCACTCTGTTCAGCAAGCACCCTCGCAAGGTCGGTATCGGTGAGAATACCCAAGCGTAAAAGGCAGCCGCCAAGTCGTTCACCGGTGGCTTTCTGTTCCTGAAGAGAAAAGACTATCTGTTCTTCAGTAACCAAGCCTTTTTCTTTGAGTAGTTTTCCTAAAGAGGGTGCCTTTTGAGTGCTCATAACCAACTGTATGATTAAGTGTAGTAAGATAAATAATATACGTTATTTAAAGCCTATCACTTTTTGCTTATGAAAAACAAATGAAATGTTGTTTTTTCTGATTGTGAAGAAGATTTATCGTAAATCAAAATCCATTGATTTGGGGATGTAGAGAGGAGGGCACATGATGCCGCAGGGCATCATGTGTAAGTTATTCCATGCGCGTTTTCCCTAGTGGCTTTCTTTGTTGATATCCCGATGAAAGCGGGTGACTCCTTCAAAGTTAGAACTGAGTAGTTTCGCAAGAGCTTCGGTGATGGCCACAGATCGGTGATACCCGCCGGTACATCCAATAGCAATACGCAATTCTTCTTTGTTCTTTAACTTGAGCTGTTCTGCAAGAAACTCCGCCATCCTATGTAAATGGAGAAGACACTGTTGTCCAGCACCATTATTGAGTACAAAATCAGAGATACACACTTCAAGGCCGGTAAAGGATCGAAGCTTCTCGTCATGAAAGGGGTTGTCAAGAAAACGCACATCAACCAGAAGATTGACATCCTGCGGTGGTCCGTATTTATAGCCAAAAGAAAAAATTGTGATGGGAAATATTGTTTCTGTATTGTCGCTCATGGTTTCATTCTCAGGGTTTCATTTCGTATATGAAGGGTAATGACTGGACAGTTACCCATTTGACCCAGTACTGTAAGTTGGTAATTTTTAGCCCATACTGATACCGTACCGTATTCCTTAAGTGCATACAGGGGGGTAGGCGCACATGAGTTACAGGAAATCCAGCTATGTGAAAAGAATTTAGCAAACAAAGAACCTCCAATTATTAATAATAGATTACTGACTCATACCCTATAATTGCTTTTAATTAAACCTTGGGATTTTCCCGAGTGACCCTAAAAGTTCGACTTTTATCGTATTTATTTCTATTTTAATGCCTTAGTAGAAATTATTTATATATAGTCAACTTCATCTCACCATCTGGAGATCAATATGAAAAAATTGTCAGTACCCTTAATCATTCTCTCTCTTGCTGTAGTTCTAAGCATTGGATCTGCCCAGGCGGCAGGATCTACTTTTGTCATCATTGGTACCGGTGGCATAACCGGTGTTTATTATCCCACTGGCGGAGCCATTGCAAAAATGGTCAACAAAAAGAAAAAAGAGTATGGAGTCCGTGCAACTGTTGAGTCCACCGAAGGATCTGTTTTTAACATTAATGCTATTATGGCAGGTGATCTGGAATTTGGTATTGTCCAGTCTGACCGTCAGTTTCAAGCTATGAATGGAATAGCTGAGTGGCAAGACAAAGGGCCTCAGACAGAGCTTCGAGCAGTTTTTTCCATTCACCAGGAAGCTGTGACACTTGTTACTGCAACTGATGCCGGAATAAAAACTATCATAGATCTTAAGTCTAAGAGAGTAAATATAGGAAATCCGGGTTCAGGACAACGCCAGAATGCGATTGATGCCCTCACTGCAGTTGGTATTGATTATGAAAAAGATATAAAAGCAAAATCCTTCAAAGCGTCTGAGGCTGCCGGGCTGCTGCAGGACAATCGTATTGATGCATTCTTCTATACTGTTGGATATCCATCCGGATCGATTAAAGAAGTAACTTCAGGTATTCGCAAAGTTGTTATTGCAGATATTGTCGGTGTTGACAGCCTACTTGAAAGATTTCCCTACTATACAAAAGCAAGTATTCCGATAAAACTCTACCCCGGTGCAGACAACAAGCAGGACGTGATAACTTTTGGTGTCAAGGCGACCTTATGCACCTCCAGCAAAATACCAGATGATATTGTGTATGCCATTACCAAAGAAGTATTCGATAATCTTGAAGAATTCAAAACACTGCATCCGGCCTTCAGTACTCTCACAAAAGAAAGTATGCTGACAGGGCTTTCTGCGCCACTTCATCCTGGTGCTATGAAGTATTTCAAAGAAGTTGGGCTTAAGTAAAGCGGTATGTACTGTTTCCACGCAGAAGCGTGGGAACGTGAAGAAGGTGGTTACTGGCTATTAGGTGACAATTAGCTTGTTGTCTCTTTGTAAAAAAAGACTTTTCTGGTATATTGGCCGTTTTCGATTCAACATGCACCATTACTCAAAGAGACAACACATGACAGATACGACAAATCCAGAAAATCAGGAAACATCAATTCAAGCCATGGTCTGGTATAGAGAAGAACACTGGGATGCACTGCAAAAACTCTTCACCGACAGCCATCTTCTCCCTCAAAGTTACTCAGACTGGCTCCCAAAGGCAGAAGAAATGGTAAAAAAAGTGGAAGCCAGTGGAGATATCGTCATGAAAGTTTTTATAGACCCAGAAACATTTCCTGCCTGGTGCAAAGAAAAAGGAAAGGAAATGGACAAGCACGCACGAACTGAGCTGGCCATTGAAGTGGCAACTCAGCAAAGTTTTGGCTCTAAAGTCTGATTTTTTGTAACATATTTGCCAATCCTGAATTTCGAGGGAGACGAGGTTGGTTTGCGTATAATCGGTGAAAAGGTGGCAATTATTCAATCCCAGATTGTCTATGTGAATAAAATCGTTACTTCAAATGACCGTATCAAAACGGAAGAATGTCAAAAACGGACCCAATAAAGGTTTCGGAACTCACTCAGGAATCTGCCTGGTCAAGTATCGATTGGGGAATGGTCTTGTTTACCTTCACACCCATCTGAGGGAAATGTTCGACTTTGGAAATCAGATTACCACGTCCACGGCTTAAACGTGTCATGGCACTGTCATAACTGTTTTGCAGTGTATGTATTTGCTTTCCCATACGCTCCATGTCTTCAGCAAAAGAACAAAACTTATCATAGAGTGCGGCTGCCCGTTCGGCAATTTCCCGTGCATTCCGGCTTTGCTTTTCGTAACGCCAAATACTCTCAATGGTACGAAGAGTGGTGAGTAAAGTGGTGGGGCTGACAAGGATAATTTTTCGGGTTACAGCAACTGTAAACAGCGTATCATCGGCCTGAAATGCAGCAAGAAACGCTGCTTCCACCGGCATAAACATAAGAACAAAATCAAGGCTCCTGATCTCCGTCAGAGAAGTATAATCTTTATCAGCCAAAAGCCTCACGTGCTCTTTAATTGCTTTTACATGGGATGCAAGAAAGTCAGCTTGTTTTTTTTCGTCATCACAGTTCACATATTTTTCCCAGGAGATGAGAGACACCTTGGAATCAATGACAATATCACGCCCCTCGGGCAGATGAACAATAACATCGGGTCGCTGTAAACGATTTTTCTTATCCCTGAAAACAGTTTGTGTTTTATATTCCACACCCTTTCGTAGTGCAGATTGCTCCAAAACCCTTTCTAGCACCAACTCTCCCCAGGTTCCCTGAACCTGCTTATCTCCTTTTAAAGCACGAGTTAGATTTATTGCCTCAACGCTCATTTGCTGGTTCAGGTTTCTAAGTGATGCTATTTCACGTTGCAAAGCAGCCCGATCTCGTGTCTCAGCATGATGAATAGCATCTACTTTCTGCCGAAAGGATGCGAGTTGATCATGAAAAGGTACGAGAAGAGTGGAGAGTTTTTCCTGACTCTCTTTAGAAAAATGAGCACTTTTTTCTTCAAGAATTGAAGAGGCAAGTTCTGCAAACTGGAGACGTAATTGCTCTCGCGCATCTTCCAGCAGATCAAGTTTTTCTTTTGAATGGAGCTGTTCCTGTTCTATGCGGGTCTGTAAGATGGCGCTTTCACTACGCTGCAATGAAAGCTGCTCCTGCAGGTCACTGATTGTTTCAACCTGTAATTTTTTCTCCTGGTTCACCTTGTCATTTTGTTGACGGATGGTCTCACACACCAGCACGCTGGCTGCAATACGTTCTTCAAAAGCCCGTTTTTCAAAGCCGGCAATGACAGAAAGTCTTTCAAGGGCGCTGTTCTTCTGTTTTTGAAAAAAGATCCAAAAAACAATGGATGCAAGAATCAAACCGCAGAGAAAACTCCAGCCCGACACTGCGAAAAGCTGAGTAGGATGAGATTGGCGGACAAACCAGGTAACAAACGGGTCAAACAGGGAAGTCAAAATAGTTTCACTCTGAACACTGATTCTTCATACTTTAGGACGACTCCATCGGGATCAATCTGCCGTAAAACAAGACCATTGGAAATCAGATCACCTTCACGTACAACTCGGTTATTGATGATGATCAGTCGTTTTGGAGCCGCATTGGAATAAACATGTCCGGCAAAGCTGAGATCAGGGATGCCGGCTCTTACTGCAATTGGTAAATCTTCCATAAGTGGCGGCAGGAACTCCTTTTCCCATTTGGCGAGTAACGATACAGGGATCGTTTCCACTGCTACGGGAGCAACGGTTACAGTTTGTTTACTTTCAGCAACAGAGGCAGAATCTTTCTTTTTAGTCTGTTCTTTAGGTACTGGTTTTACTGCAACAGCTTTTTGAGAAGTTTTTTCCAGATCAGACACCACTGGAACTATTTCTTCCGAAGTCTCTACAACAAGCACCGGTTGATTAGCTGAGAGCTGCCACCAAAGATAAGCACCTGCACATAACACTCCCAAAACCAAGACTCCCGGTCGGAGCCAACCGGAGAACTTTCGCTCTTGTCTTCTCGAAGCCGGCAGTGAATGATCTGCCTTGAGATCAGGAATTGTATCCTGATGCCGTTCCTTGTCAGATTTTTTCAGTGCTTCCAGAATATAAGACATTTTTGTATTCTCCTCACTAAGGGCTCGGTAAGAAATAACTTGGACTTTTCAATTCGTAACTGTACCACATCTTCATTCATTTTTATGTCTTCCCAATCCTCACATAGCCCTGCTATGCTGCGGTTGCGAAGGCATAAAAATGAATGAACCTGCAGCACATTTACGACCGAAAAGT
>JAFLJO010000102.1 GCA_022712975.1 Desulfocapsa sp. | reverse complement strand
ATGGCGGCTTGATCTGCCGCTCATGATGATAAAATAATCGGTGAAGGAGGAAATTCCTTGTACATCAAGAACGATAAGGTCTTCTGCTTTGGTATCGAGTGCTGCCTTGGCACAGATTGTGACAAGTTCCAGGCTGCTCTTATCGTGAAGTTCTTTTTTTAGTTTTTTCATAATATATCTATGCTTTGTATCCTCTTAGCTGTTACTTTTTGCCTGTCCCTTCTTTTTGCGCGGCGGAAATTCAAAAGTGATTTTTCCGGATTTATTCATAAGAAGGTAGGCGTCAAATGGTCTTTTTTTCTTGGAGATAAATTTGGTTATCAGCTCTGTTTTTCCATCCTGCAAGAGTTGTCTGATATGGTCTTCGGTTATTGCCCGGTCAAGAATAATCTTACTGACCTGTAATCCCTTTTCTTTGTCACCATCAAGTGTTGAACCTGACATATAGGCAGCGGGGGTTTCGAAAACAGGAGTCCCGTCAATGGGCGAGAGGCCCAAAGGGGCACTCTTTTTAATGGCTTCAATATCGAGATCATCAATGGAGTCAGCAAAAAGAAATTCTATCTTGCTGTTGGTTAAGCGAACAGAGGCTGTAAATGGTTTGCCGCGTTTGCTTCTAAAATCACTGAAAGGTCCGAGTGTTTCACCTTTGACAATACGTACGATTTCATCCTGGCTCATTATTCTACCGCCAAGAATTTTTCGAAGAGTGATTTTTTCATCTTCTGAAACATAGGCTGTGGGGGTTTCAACAAAATGAATATCCCCAACGGGGCTGAAAGGCGCTTTTTTTGTAGTTGGAGCTTTTTCAAATGCACGAACCTGAGAGATAATATGCTCGGTGAGTTCGCGAATCTCACCCATAAATTTTTCTCTTGTGAACTTTCCGTGCAGGATCTGGTTCAGTTTAAACTCCCATTCACCTGTCATTTGAGGCGATGCAAGTACTTCTATCTTTAACGCTTCAAGGAGCGCAAATAACTCAAATGCCTTACCCGTTGGGGTAAGTTCCTTGCCTTCACGAACAATATACTTTTCCTTCAGGAGCTTTTCAATTATGGCAGCACGTGTGGCAGGAGTCCCCAAACCACGATCTTTCATGGCTTCAGCCAGTTCTTCGTCATCTACAAACTTGCCCGAATGTTCCATGGCAGAGAGCAGAGTTGCCTCGTTGAATCGTGGTGGCGGCTTGGTCTCAGATTGTTCTTTAGTAACACACTTACAGTGAACATCAGTACTTTGGGGGATTTCAATCAGGAGTTTGTCAGTTTCCTGATTCCCATTCCCCTGATAGATGATTTTCCAACCGGGATCAATCTGGATTTTTCCTTCAGTAAGAAATGTCTCTTCACTCACCACCGATAGCCTTCTGGTATTGAGGTATCGTGCAGGCGGGAAGAAAACAGCAAGAAAGCGCTGGGTCACCATGGTGTAAATTTTCAACTCAGGTTCACTCAGGTTTTCCGGTAAGGTATTGGTGGGGATAATGGCATGATGATCTGAAATTTTTCTGTTATCAAAAATCTTTTTATCTTTTTTGATATATTTTTTTTCAAGTGCTGTTGTGGCATGAACTCCAAGTTGCCATTTCTGCTGCTTCGTAACCGTTTTTTTCACAATACTTAAATAATCTTCAGGAAGATGGCGGCTGTCGGTACGAGGATAGGTAAGAACTTTATGCCGCTCATATAAAGACTGGGCAATTGATAATGTGTTTTTTGCAGAGAAACCAAATCGTCCATTTGCTTCACGCTGCAGTGAGGTAAGATCGTATAGGCCAGGTGCCCGCTGGCTCGATTTTTTGCTGGTTTCGGTGACAACTGCTGGCTTATCGGTACATTTAATCACGCGATTGCCTGCATCTTTCTCTACCCAGATTCTATCCGCTCGAGCATGCTCATTGTCTGGATCTTTTTTAAAGTCCGGGTCGATCCATTTACCGATGTAGCTACTGCCATTAAAGGTGAATGTTCCCAGCAGGGTAAAATAATCACGTGGTTTAAAAGCCAGTCGAAATTGTTCACGTTTAACAAGCAGTGACAGGGTAGGTGTTTGAACTCTCCCACAGGAAGTAAGAAAAAAACCGCCTTTTCTGGAGTTGAAACCGGTGAGTGCTCGTGTAGCGTTGAGTCCAATAAGCCAATCGGATTCAGACCGACACAATGCGGCATCTTCCAGCGCACGCATCTCATCATTGTTGCGCAGGTTGGCAAAGCCGTTTTTTATGGAATCTTTCGTCATGGATTGAAGCCATAATCGTTTGAAACTTTTTTTCGCTACATTTTTATCGCTTTTATTCTGCACATAGCGCAGGATATATTTGAAGATGAGTTCACCTTCACGGCCGGCATCACAGGCATTGATAATCTCCGTAACATCTTTGCGTCGTATCAGCTTTTGCAGTGCATTGAGCTGCCCCTTGGTTCCCTGTAATCCTTTTAAGTGGAATTCCTCGGGGATTATCGGAAGATTAGTAAGGGACCAACTCTTATATTTAGGATCCATTTCTTCAGGATACTGAATGGCAACCAGATGCCCGATGGCATAGGATACTATATAAGAATCACTTTCGTAATGCGTTTTTAGTTTTTTGAATTTGCCTGGCAAAACCTTTGCAAGGTCTCCCGCCACACTGGGCTTTTCTGCTATGATGAGTGTTTTATCTGTCATTTTTTTTGAGTTTATAACTGTTTTTGCAAAACTGAGCAATGTTTGCTGCCAAAGTTTAGGTTGTTTGAATTAGCGAGGATGTTTTGTCGCCTGGAAAGCTTTTTCATGGAGAAACATGAGGGGAGTAGCGGCACAATCCCCGACCATCAAAATATTATTTCCGAATGATTGCATAATGGATTCTCATTGTTAATGGATCGAACTGTGTGAAATTCATATATTATTGTCATAATAAATCAGAATGTCGGTCTAGTATTTGTGACTTCCTGAAGTCTTTGAACTGTTTTTATGGCCAAGGTTGTAGATGTTTTATTAATCCCTAATCGGTTTGTCAATCGCTATTTGTTGATTCGTTCTTATCAGGACATTGTTTGGAGGAAATATAACTTTCCAGGATTACAGGTAAGCTTATGTTGAATACTCCGATCGTTGATATAATGATTGCCTTTTCCTGTATCAGTAGTAATAATAGTACAAAAATGTCAAAATTGTCTGGAGATTATTTTGTAGAATAGATTCATTGTAATCTGGCATTTATGTGAATATGAGATAGAAGATATGACCTCAAAGAAAAAAAACACAAAAAAAACTACTCCGAAAAAGAAGGGTGCTAAAAAGCCCGCTAATACAGGCCCTCATGAAAATCCTTTGCTTGCCTTATCTGATGATGCTAACCTGCCAACAGTTAGTAATCCTGCATTACATAGATATTTGCAGGAGATAAGTCAGTATGAACTTCTTAGTCGTGAAGAAACGGATGAGTTAGCTATTCGTTTTCGTGAGGATGATGATCGTGATGCTGCGTACAGACTGGTTTCTGCTAATCTCCGTCTTGTTGTTAAAGTCGCTATGGATTTTCAGAAATACTGGATGCAGAATTTTATGGATCTGATCCAGGAAGGAAATGTCGGGCTGGTTCAGGCAACAAAGAAGTTTGACCCATACCGGGGTGTCAAATTTTCCTATTATGCAGCATATTGGATACGTGCATATATCCTGAAGTTTATTATGGATAACTGGCGCCTGGTCAAGATTGGCACAACTCAGGCTCAGAGAAAGTTGTTTTTCTCTCTTAATAAGGAAAAAAAATTGTTGGAATCGCAAGGGTTTAAGCCAGAAGTGAAACTTCTTGCTGAACGGCTAAGCGTTAAGGAAAGTGAAGTCATTGAAATGAGTCAGAGGATGGATAGCTGGGATGTTTCATTGGAAAGTCCTGTGCGCTCTGACTCTGACGATGAACAAAAAAGTTTTCTTCCATCAAATGGGCCGCAAATTGAAGATATAGTTGCTGGTGAGGAGATGAAGGCTAACCTCACTGATTTGTTGACCATTCTTAAAGAAAGACTGAACGAAAAAGAAACAATGATCCTTGAGGAACGGTTGCTTACAGATGAACCCCTTACTCTGCAAACAATTGCTGATCGGTTTGGCATCTCAAGAGAACGTGTTCGTCAAATTGAAGTGAATTTATTGAAAAAAATGAAAAAATACCTCGAAGCTGAAATGCCGGATATTGTCGACTTCTTTGATGGAAAGCGAATGATACAGAAAGTATGAAAATTCCATTATTAGATCTTGGCAGTCAATTAAAACCTTTACGTGAAAAAATACTTGAGGCCGTTACTAAGGTTATTGACTCAACCACTTATATACAAGGCCCTGAAGTAGTTGGACTTGAAAGTGAAGTGGCTGACTATTGTAATACTGCCTGCGCCGTTGGTGTTTCCAGTGGAACAGATGCGCTTCTTGTTGCGCTCATGGCTTTGAAAATAGGGCCAGGGGATAGAGTTCTGACCACTTCCTACTCATTCTTTGCCACCATGGGTGTTATATTACGATGTGGCGCTAAACCTGTTTTTGCTGATATTGACCCTGTTTCCTACAATATTGATCCACTTGCAATGGCTGCTGTTCTTAAGAATGATACAGATAAAACAATTAAAGCTATAATTCCTGTACACCTGTATGGACAATGTGCAGATATGACTGCTATCATGGCTCTGGCTAAGCAATATGATATTCCGGTTATTGAAGATGCAGCACAGGCAATAGGTGCAGAATATCCTTTAGAATCAGGAATCTGGGTTCGAAGTGGCTCCATGGGGATCGCAGGCTGTTTCTCTTTCTTTCCAAGTAAGAATCTTGGCGGAATAGGCGATGGCGGGATGCTTGTCAGTAATGATTCCAAGTTTGGAGAACTGGTTCGGATGCTGCGCAATCATGGTGCAGAGCCTAAATATTATCATGCTGAAATTGGCGGAAATTTTCGATTAGATCCGATCCAGGCCACAGTGTTACGAATTAAACTGAAATGTTTGGAGAAGTGGCATGCTGCGAGAAGAGAAAATGCTGCGGCATACAACAGATTTTTCGCCGAAACCTCTTTGATTGAGGAACACAAGGTAAAGGTTCCAGTGGCTGTCTATAAAAAACAGGCTGAACGCTCAGACACGTCGAGGAATTATCATATTTATAATCAGTATGTGATTACTGTTGAAAATCGGGATGGGTTGATTAAATGGCTTACGTCCAAGGATATAGGCTGTGAAATTTACTACCCTCTTTGTCTCCATGAGCAGGAATGCCTTACAGGCCTCATAGACAAACCTGTTTTACCTCATGCCGAGAAGGCTGCTCGCAGTAGCCTGGCACTGCCCATATATCCAGAGTTGACATTAGAAATGCAGGAATATGTAGTTGCGCAAATTGTTTCTTTTTATACGTCTTAAACTACACTGTGTCGTGTCAATTAATCGTTGACACGCCACCGGAACCTGACTCTTTTCAGTCCCCCTCCCTATGATACGTAACAAATCTTATTTCTGTATCTATTCGCTTAAAATTGCTTTTTTGTGCTTTTTTATAATTCACCCTAATTCATTAGTTGCAGAGCAAAAGAACAATCCTACTATTTCTGCGACAAGTCCTAAAATCATTCTAAAAAACATCAAAGAACAGCCTCATTGGATGGAACTTTGGGCAAAAGCAAGATCTGCAGTTAAAAATGGAGACAAACAAAATGCAATTCTCAGATATCAGGAACTTTTTGCCGCGAAACCACTGATCGAAGAGGCGCTGAGAGAATACGTCGTTGTTCTGATGGATATTGAACAGTGGCCGGAAGCTGGAAGAGTAAATCAGAAGCTCCTTGAGATCGATTCAACATCCCTTGAATATCAACTCTATGGCGGGCGCATAGCTCTTCATCAAAAACGATATGAGAGAGCGGCCAGATACTTGGGACAAGTATATAGTTTGTCTCCTGACGGTCCGTTCTCCCTTGAAGCATTACAAGGTCAAATAGTAGCTTTGCAGAACATGGGTCGTAAAGAGATGGCTCATCCTTTGATGGAGCAACTGCACGTCCGTGTTCCAGACGAAGAAGCTTTTCTCAGACAACTTGCAAGGCTGAGTAAGAATCTTGGTTATGATGCGAAGGCTTTAGTTTACTACAAAATCCTTATAACAGAATTTGCAGGAACTGATCTAGATTATCTGGATAGTGAGCCACTTTTTCAAGCTGATGGTGACATTGAAATGTCCCTGAAATGTTGGCTGGGGTATCTTAAATTACATCCGTTTTATATCCCTTTTCATAAAAAACTCTCTACATACTATCTTGAAAATAATCTTGAACACAAGGCATTGGCACATCTCCTGATTCTTATCGCCCATGGAGAAGATAGTCCTGCTATTTTTTTACAGACAGGAAATCTCTACCTTTACGAGGAAGGGCGACCTGATAAGGCTTTGTACTATTACGAAGAATATCGAAAGAGAAATCCGCATGACAAGCAGGTTGTCGCCGAAATTAAACGTATACAGGCCATCCTTGCCAATGATCTTCTGATTATTGTTGAGAATGAAGGTGCATGGGATCTATGGAGAGATCTTGCGAAGGTAATTCCTGATCGTCTGGCAGTATATTATTCCATGGCGGAACAGCTTGAGGAATTGGGAAAAGAAGATGAGTTGCTGGAGGTACTGCAAATTATCCAAACGCACAATCCGGATGACCAGAAAATTCTTTTCAAGCTGGCACAGCTTTATTTTAACTTTGGAGATACCACTGCTTCCTGGACTACCCTGAATTCTTTAAATCTTCAGGAGAAGCAGGGGAGGGAATACTTTTTTCTTCGTGCTAAAATAGCCGAAAAGAACAGAGATTATACGGAGGCATTGGAATCCTATAAACAGTATCTATTACAAATCCCTGAAGATTATTCTCTTGTGATGAAATGTCTAAAACTCTCTGGCGATATTGGTCTTGTAAATAAGCTAAACTATTTCCATGAACTTCTTCCGCTGCAATCAGAACAGCTTGCAATCTATAAACAAGGGAATTTATTATACGGTGAAGCCTTAATTTCAAATAATCTCTATTCCCAGGCAAGAAAATTCTATCAGGAATTTCGAAAAAAAACGGAATTAAATTATAAGGAACGTTCAATTGTTGTTGAGCAATTGATTAGGATCTTGTTGTCTGAAGAAAAGTATTTTGAAACAGAACAGCAATTGAGAGTTTCATTAATCGAAACAACCGACACTCTACAAAAACGTGCAATAATACGTCAATTAATTCAAACAAATCTGTTACAAAAAGACTGGCACAACGCATGGGAATGGTATGAACTTCTAGTTGTGGAATCGCAGTCCTTGCTGCCGGATGATTTGAATGCTGATTACGATCTGTTTATTGATAAAGTAATGATTTTAAAAGAATCCGGTCAGGTTGACGTTGCAATTGAAATGACAGAAAATTTTCTTTACCAACATGATTCTTCCTGCTCTGCTATAACTGACCAATGCTATAGCCTACGGTTAACACTTGCCGAATCGTATTATCTAAATGAAGACTTTCCAGAGACTAAATTAATTTTGCATGATCTTATTCCGCTATATCCTGACGATATGGAATTAAAGATCCTGAATCAAATTGTAAGCAAGAAACTAAAGAGAACAGTGCTTGTACTTCCAGTATTAGATTATCTTAAGCATGCAGTCACTTACAGAAAATATGGTGAATACCATACAGCTCTTGAACTTTGCCGGAAATTTCTTGTTCAATATCCGGATTCACTTCGCGCACGAGTTATGCATGCAAGATTACTGGAAAACATTGGGGACTATTGTATTCATCTTGCATTTTTCAAAAAACTGACACTAGAGTATCCTGATGAAGAGCATTTTAAACAAAACATATTAAAACAAGAGTTTAAGAATGCACAATTTAGTGATCTGATAGAAGAACTCGCTCCTGAATGGAAACCTGTACAAAGAGCAGGGAGTAAGAAAAGTATGAGTAAAGTAGTATCGGACATCAAGTCTCTGCCAATTAATCAAAGACTTCTACTTGCAAGGGCTTTCTGGGCAGATAACAGAAGGGAAGACGCACTACTTGTATACCGTTCTCTTCTTATACCTGCTGTTGATCATGAATTTTCTGAGCTGCTGAATGCAAACAAAATTCAATTACAACTCCCTCCGCCTGAAAAAACTTTCTTAAATACCATTACTTTTACTACTCCTGCAGAGCCGGATAGGCTCGATGTTGTTATGAGTCCGGAATTTACCGTACACAATTTAAATCGTCCTGTTATGCAAATTGCTTCAAAGCTTTATGCCAATTATCGATGGCAACAAATAGTAAGTAGTGAACTCTCTGTTAGGCAGGCCATGGTATATGGAAATTATTATCAGGCTATGAAAGAATATCAGAACATTCTTGGACCTGATTCTTCACCGGAAAGTTTATATGATCTTGCCGGCATATATGGTCGACTGGGATTTTCAGGAAAAGAAGCTGCTCTTTACAAAAAAATCAAAAAAGAAAGTCCGGGGTATCCCAATCTTGAGGAAGCTATCCAGCGTAATATTCTTAAACGCAAAGCTCGAATGATTCCTTTTTACGAATTTGAGCAAAAAAAAGGAAGAGATGGATATTTTGATCTTAAAGAAAAGGCTGGAGGGTTACAAGTCATGTTCTTTCCAACTCTTGAGCATGAATTTTTGTTTGATGTCAGACGAATCCTCAATGAATCGATTGAACTTGATGACAGATTTTGGCGGAATCGTATCAAAGCTGGAATGAAGTGGAGCCCTATTTACAATCTTGATTTTCTTGTATCGGTTGGTTTTGACCATACTGATAATGACAAAAAAAATGTTACTGGTAAATATGAATATACTATACCGTATAATTTTCAGGTAAATGGAAGATTAGGAGATATGGCCTCTGGTTACCTTGGTTTATCTCAGGATGTTGTTGATGACACTCTTGAATCAATAAAAAAAGGAATTTATCAAAAAGAGTATGAGGCAGGGGTGAAATTAGACATCCTTCCCCGTCTTTTTGGAGGTGGAGAATATCGTTTCACTGAATATTCCGATGGCAACCATCAGAATAGATATGAATTTTGGACATCATATACCTTAGCTAGTGAACCCACATTACTTCAATTTCGATACGGATATGAGTATTCACATAATGCTGAAGGAAATATGAAGCGTGATTATTCGTTTGACTCCGGTTTTGATCCTAATGATCATCCTTATTGGAGTCCAAAAGAACACTGGCAGCATTTATTCACGGCTTCCTTTGAACATCAATTGGATGAAAATGTACTAGGTCGCGGGGCGCCCAGCTATTATACTCTTGAATATTCATTCGGGTATGAATTTGGCGGTTATGATAATCATGAGGTCAAGGCACAGATTTTCCTTGAAATGAATCGACATTTTTTATTAAATAGTAGTTTCGAAATTTTTCACGGAGCAAATTTTGAGGAAACATCTATTTTTGGCTCCGTAATCTATCGCTGGTAGAAAGCATAACTCAATAGCACTCCTGTGAAGCGAAAGCTTTCCAGGATTTTGTTTTTTTATTTGGAGGAAGTAATGGTTGAGCGTGTACCGATGTCAAAAACAGGACATCTTAAATTAAAAGAAGAACTGAATAATCTTGAACGTGTAGAGAGACACGTTGTTGTAAAAGCAATAGAAATTGCAAGGGCACACGGTGACCTTAAAGAAAACGCTGAGTACCATGCAGCTAAAGAACGTCAGGGCATGATAGAAGCCCGTATCAAGGATTTGAAAGATAAACTGGGTAGAGCTGAAATTATTGATTGCGTCAAAGTGGATTGCTCGAGAGCGGTCTTTGGTACGGTTGTTGAATTACTTGATATGGATACGGACGAGGAAGTTTCGTATCAGCTGTTAGGCTCTGAAGAAGCTGATGTTAAGAAAGGATCAATATCAGTTTTCTCACCACTTGGAAAAAGCATTCTTGGAAAAGAAGTAGGGGATGATGTTATCACAAATACTCCAGGT
>JAFLJO010000085.1 GCA_022712975.1 Desulfocapsa sp. | reverse complement strand
ATTCACGGGGTCTTAGCCTATGTTAATGATTCTATTGGTTTGAAGTCGCAAGCTTATTTTACCAAAATGAATCAGGTACTTTCTTTTTTGTCATCAAGCGCTAATAAACCCGCTGCTCTGTGGGATTTTGCAAGAGGCTCTCCATTCTTCATCATAGCTAGCGAGAACGTCAATAATCTTAACTATAAGTTGGGGAGATTTGATTACTACCGAAAAATAATCACCGTCTTCATGTAGCTCTTTGAGGCGCATTATCTCACTATTTACTACTGATTCTTTCGATAATTCCTGACTCACCAACTTCAAATCCTTTTCAATAGGCATAACTACTTCAGTACAAAGCACAATCGCCCACTTTCCCCCGCCATATTCAGCGAAGAATCCGGCAACAACACCTGCTAATTACTTAAAAACAAGCCGATTTACCTTGATATTTCGATAATACCCGGCAATTCAGGCGTGTTTTTTAACTTTCGATTTTGACCCTATTGGCAATTGGCTTTTGTGTCAATTCAGATATTTTTTGGAAAATGGCTGATGGATCTTCTATTTCGGGAAACGTTTTGACTAAACTGGGGTCCATGGTGCTTCCTGTTAAAAGGAAGGGCTTGTCTATTTGAATTTTGTGACGCTTTATATGCGCTTGCCCAGGGGTCTCTATGAAGTGATTGGAGATAAGGGGAGCTGTGGTAGAATCGGGCTCCATCTATTCGCGATAACAACTGAGGAGTCATCTTGGCCCAGGGTAGCCTGAAAGGCAGTGGTCTGAACAACGAGAAGACGCAGTCAAGCCGGCGTGTGCGTGAGAGTGCGCTGTTTGTGGTGGGTGCTGTTGCGTTGTACCTGCTGGTTTCATTGGTGAGTTACAGCAGCAGTGATCCGGGTTGGTCCCACAGCCGGGCGAGTGGTGATATTGCCAATCTTGGCGGCATTGTCGGGGCGTGGTTTGCAGATCTTTCGTTGTTGCTGGTGGGTTATCTCGCCTATTTGGTGCCGATTATGGTGGCCTTTCTGGCCTGGGTGCTGTTTAAGGGGCAGGTGCAGCAGCATCAGCTGGATAGCCGCGAGCTCTCTATTCGTCTGTTTGGTTTTGTATTAACCCTGGCTGCCGGTTCTGGACTGGCGGTGATGCACTTTACCGTGGGGGTCGACAGCATGCCGCTGGGTGCGGGTGGCATATTGGGCGAGCTGGTCTCTACGGTGCTGATCAACGCCTTTAGTTTTTTGGGTGCGACTCTGTTTCTGTTGGCGCTCTTTCTGACCGGCGTCACCTTTTTTACTTCACTCTCCTGGCTCTGGTTGATGGATACGCTTGGCCGCTTTGCCTTGGGTGTTCTGGGCTGGTTACGCTTTAAATACAGCGATCTGCGCGAACGGCTGGCGGCGCGAAAAATGCGCAAGTCGCGTGAGGCTAGCGTGAGAGTGAAAATTGAGAAACGAAAAGATAAGCCCGAGGTGCGAATCGAATCATTGATCGCTCCGGTGAAGGTGAGTGAGCGGGTTGAAAAAGAGAAGCAGGCTCCTCTGTTTAATGAGTTGATGGTGACGGGCGGCGGTTTGCCGGCACTGGCACTGCTGGATGATGCACGGCCACCTAAACATGGACTCTCTATTGAATCACTGGAGGCGTTGTCACGATTAGTCGAGATTAAACTGGCGGATTTCGGTATTGAGGTGGAGGTGGTTGCGGTCACGCCGGGGCCGGTGATTACTCGCTTTGAGTTGCAGCCTGCGGCTGGTATTAAAGTGAGCCGGATTACCGGTCTGTCGAAGGATTTGGCCCGGGCGCTCTCTACCGAGAGTGTGCGTATTGTTGAGGTGATTGCCGGTAAAACCACCATTGGTCTGGAGATACCCAACGAACACCGCGAAATGGTCTACCTGAGTGAAACCCTGCAATCGGAGGCGTATGACAAGATGAGTTCACCGCTGACGCTGGCATTGGGTAAAGACATTAATGGCCAGCCGGTGGTGGCTGATTTGGCCAAAATGCCTCACCTACTGGTGGCAGGTACCACTGGTTCGGGTAAGTCGGTGGCGGTGAATACGATGATTCTCAGTCTGTTGTTCAAATCGACCCCTGATGATGTGCGTTTGATCATGGTTGATCCGAAGATGCTTGAACTCTCTGTTTATGAGGGCATTCCACATCTGTTGGCACCGGTTGTGACCGATATGAAAGAGGCGGCGAATGCCTTGCGCTGGTGTGTGGCCGAGATGGAGCGCCGTTACAAGCTAATGGCCAAGCTCGGGGTGCGCAATATCAGTGGTGCGAACAAGAAGATAAAAGAGGCGATAGCGGCGGGGGAGCCGATCGCTGATCCGACGTTTAAACCGGCATTGCCTGATGTGCCGGAAGAGGCACCACTGCTGGAAACGATGCCGTTTATCGTCGTCATTATTGATGAGCTGGCGGATATGATGATGGTGGTGGGGAAGAAGGTGGAGGAGTTGATCGCCCGGCTGGCACAGAAGGCGCGGGCATCGGGTATTCATCTTATTTTGGCCACGCAACGCCCCTCGGTTGATGTGTTAACCGGCCTGATTAAGGCGAATGTGCCGACCCGTATTGCCTTTCAAGTCTCATCAAAAATTGATTCACGTACCATTCTTGATCAGATGGGAGCTGAATCGCTGCTGGGTAATGGCGACATGCTCTATCAACCGCCCGGTACCAGTATCCCGGTGCGTGTGCACGGTGCTTTTGTGGATGATCACGAGGTGCACAACGTGGTGAATGACCTTAGACGTCGCGGTGGAGCCAATTACAATGAGGAGATTTTGGTTGGCGATACTGGTGGTGAAGCGATACCGGGTGAGAGCTACCAGGGTGAAGATGCGGGAGATGCGCTCTATGATGAGGCGGTATTTTTCGTGACCCAGAGCCGCAAGGCGTCGATCTCTTCAGTGCAGCGGCGTCTGAAGGTGGGTTATAACCGGGCAGCTAATTTAGTGGAAGAGATGGAGCGCAGTGGGGTTATTTCGCCACCGCAATCAAATGGTAATCGAGAGGTGTTGGCACCGCCACCACCGGAGGGTTGAGATTGAAAAAAATATTTATTGTGCTGTTTGTCGGCGCAACGCTATTCCCACTGGCCTGGGCAGGTGAGGCGCGGGATCAGTTGAATGCGTTTCATCAGCAGATGCAGACCTTGCAGGCTCATTTTGAGCAACAGTTAGTCAGCGACAAGGGTGAAATAAGACAACAGGTGTCGGGTACTGTCTATATTCAGCGCCCGGGTCAGTTTCGCTGGGATTATGATCCACCCTATGAACAGATGATCATGGCCGATCGCCATCGGCTCATTATCTACGATGTCGATTTAGAGCAGGTCACCGTTAAAAAAATGGATGATGCACTCGGGCAGACCCCGGCGGTTATTCTGAGTGGTGACGGTGACCTTGAAGAGAGTTTTTTTATTGTTGAGCTGGAGCCGAAGCAGGGGTTGCAGTGGGTGGAGTTGAAGCCACGCAGTAAAGAGGGCAATTTTATCTCGATGCAGCTTGGCTTTGTTGATGGCGAGCTGAGCGTGATGGCGTTGGAAGATGGCTTTGGCCAGTTGACCATCATCACTTTGAGCCAGGTGGTACGCAACCGACCACTGCCTGCGGATGTTTTCGAATTTGCAGCGCCCGAGGGGGTGGATGTGGTGGGTGATCTGGACTGAATGTGATGGACGATCTCTTTTCCACCCCCCAGAACGATGCGGCTCCCTTAGCCGATCGTCTACGCCCGACTGATCTGGCGGGCTACTTTGGTCAGCAACACCTGCTGGGGCCGGGAAAACCGTTGCGCCAGGCGGTTGAGTCGGGGCACCTTCACTCAATGATCTTCTGGGGGCCACCGGGTACCGGTAAAACCACCTTGGCACGGATGATTGCCAACAGAGCCCAGGCGCAGTTTCTCACCATTTCAGCGGTGCTTTCAGGCGTAAAAGAGATTCGCAGTTGTGTGGAGCAGGCGAAGCAGGCCCGGGCGCAGGGCAAAGGGGCTATTCTATTTGTTGATGAAGTACACCGTTTCAACAAATCACAACAGGATGCCTTCCTGCCCTACGTGGAAGATGGCACCTTCACTTTTATCGGAGCCACTACCGAAAATCCCTCATTCGAACTCAACAATGCACTGCTCTCCCGGGCCCGTGTCTATGTATTGAAATCACTCACCTGTGGCGATATTCGACAGATTATTGATCGGGCACTGAGCGAGCAATCCGGGGGGTTGGGAGAGCGTGATCTACAGGTTTCTGACGAACAGCGGCAGCAGATAGCAGAAGCGGCCGATGGTGATGGCCGCCGTGCACTGAACCTGCTGGAGATTGCCGCTGATCTGGCTGAATTGCAGGACGGCAGAGAGGTGATTGATCAAGCGATACTAAAGGAAGTCTTGGCCGGTGGTGTGCGTCGTTTCGATAAGGGCGGCGAGGCTTTTTACGATCAAATATCGGCGATGCACAAATCGATGCGCGGCTCCAATCCTGATGCCTGCCTCTACTGGATGGCGCGGATGCTGGATGGCGGTTGTGATCCATTGTATATCGCCCGTCGAGTGGTTCGCATGGCATCAGAAGATGTCGGCAATGCTGACCCCCGGGCACTGCAATTGGCGATGAATGCGTGGGATGTAATGGAGCGGCTGGGCTCTCCAGAGGGCGAGCTGGCGATTGCTCAGGCACTGGTCTATCTTGCCGTAGCACCCAAGAGTAACGCGGTATACAAAGCTTATAATGCCGCCATGGCCGATGTGAAAGAGCAGGGTTCTATCGAAGTGCCGATTCACCTCAGAAACGCCCCCACCAAATTGATGAAAGAGCTGGGATACGGAAAAGCCTACCGCTATGCCCATGACGAGCCACACGCCTATGCGGCTGGGGAAAGCTATTTCCCTGACGAAATTGAACCGCGTCACTATTATCAGCCAGTACCGCGAGGTATGGAGCAGAAAATTGCTGAAAAACTTAACTTCCTAAAAGAGCTGGATGCGCAGGCGTTAAAAAACAGCCCTTAATCGATTAAATTTCCGGAACTTACCCGTGACTAATAATGATATTTTACGTCGTCTCCGCTACACCTTCGACTTCAATGATTCAAAAATGATCAAGCTCTTTGGTCTGGCTGACCATCAGGTTACCCGGGCGCAGATTAGCGCCTGGCTTAAGAAAGATGATGACCCGGATTGTCACTCTTGCAGTGATAGCGAACTGGCTATTTTCCTGAATGGCCTGATTAACGATAAACGGGGTAAAAAAGAGGGGCCACAACCCGAGCCGGAAAAGCGCCTGAACAACAACATTATCTTCAGAAAACTGAAGATCGCATTGAATCTACAGAGTGATGACGTTCTGGCGATGCTGGCATTGGCGGAGCTGAGCATAAGCAAGCATGAATTAAGCGCCTTTTTTCGCAAGCCGGAACATAAACATTTTCGTGCATGCAAAGATCAGGTTTTACGCCGTTTTTTAAAGGGCATGCAGCTCACGCTGAATAAATCTGAATAGTTAGGGTAATATAGCGGCTTTAGAGCGGTGTTGAGAGTGAATGATGGCGGTTAATTGGTATCCAGGGCATATGCACAAAGCCCGCAAAGAGATGAAAAAGGTGATGCCAAGTGTTGATTTGGTGATTGAGGTGATAGATGCCCGAATCCCCTTCAGCAGTGAAAACCCCAGCGTAAAAGAGCTGCGTGAAGATCGCCCCTGTATCAAAATTCTCAACAAAAATGATTTGGCAGACCCCAAAATCACCCCGTTGTGGCTCGACTACTATGAGCAGGATCAGGGGGTGAAAGCGGTGGCGCTCAACTGCACCAACCGCAGCCAGGTGCGCGGTAAAATATTGGAGATGGCTCGCAAGCTGTTGCCCCACCGTAATGATGAGTTTCTCAAGCCGATTCGGGCGATGATTATGGGGGTGCCGAATGTGGGTAAATCTACCCTGATTAACGCCCTGGCCGGTCGCAGTGTGGCAAAAGTGGGGGATGAACCAGCGGTGACCAAGTCGCAACAAAAAATTCATCTGGAAGGGGGCATTGTACTCTCCGATACCCCCGGCATTCTCTGGCCACGCATGGGCAGTGCCGATTTTGGTTATCGGCTGGCCGTGTCGGGGGCGGTTAAAAATACCGCTATCGAATTTGAAGATGTGGCGCTTTATGCCGCGAACTATTTTTTAAAGGCCTATCCTGATGTGATGATCAGTCGCTACAAACTCAAGCAGTTGCCTGAGAGTGACATGGCACTGCTGGAGGAGATTGGCCGCAAGCGTGGTGGGTTACGCCCCGGTGGACGGATTGATCTGCACAAAGCCTCTGAAGTGTTATTAAATGATTACCGTAGTGGGGCTCTGGGTCGTGTTAGTCTGGAGACCCCGGCAATGATTGAAGAGAGTGGGAAGTCGAATGGTTGATATCGGTCAGTTTAATACCCTGCGGGTGGTCAAAGAGGTGCCATTCGGCCTCTATCTTGATGGCGATGACAGGGGGGAGATTCTGCTACCCAGCAAATTTGTACCCAGCGGCAGTAAGGTAGGCGATGAGCTGGCGGTGTTTCTCTATTTTGATTCGGAAGATAAAATTATCGCCACTACCCAGCGCCCCCGGGCACAAATGGGCAGCTGCGCCTATTTGAAAGTGATTGATATTAACCGCGTGGGGGCCTTTCTTGATTGGGGGCTGGATAAAGATTTGCTGGTACCAAAACCAGAACAGCGTCGCCCGATGGAGAAGGGTAAGTCCTATATCGTCTATCTGAAACAGGATGGCGAAGGGCGCATTGTCGCCAGCTCAAAATATGATCGTTTCCTGGATAAATGGCGCTGTCGCCTGATGCCGGGTGATGAGGTTAGTCTGCTGATTGCCGAGACCAGCGACCTGGGTCATAAAGTGATTGTGAATGACAGCTACTGGGGGTTGATTCACTTTGATGATGTTTTCCAGGAGCTGCGTTACGGCAAGCGGATACGCGGTTATATCAAAAAAGTGCGTGACGATGGCAAGCTGGATGTGATTTTAAGCAAAACAGGTAGCAATAAAATTAGTGATCTGGGTGGACGTATTCTCGCTGAGTTACATAAAAAAGGCGGTTTTTTACCGCTGCATGATAAAAGCTCTGCCGATGAAATTAAGCGGGTTTTGGGTGAGAGTAAAAAAAGCTTTAAACGCGCCATTGGCCACCTCTATAAACAGAACATGATTACCTTTGAAGGCGATGGCATTCGCCTGGTGAATAGGGCGGATAAATGAAAATCTATATGCTGGCCGAGCATGATGAACTGGCGAGTATAGCCGAGCCGATCTCAACGGCGATTGCCAACTGGTTGGAAGAGAATCCCAACAACAACCTCTCATTGGTAGCGCCCAGTGACGATGAGTGCCAAGTTGGTCTGAATCTCGAAACCAGCAAGAAGATGGCACTGAAAGAGCCGGTTAACTTCCTCTATTTTCTAGCCAAACAGTACAAAGCCGAATTTGTGGTGGGTATGGAGAGTGAGGCTGGAGAGCGTGAAAATGTCTGCTTTTTCGGTTTTGAAGAGGGTCGTCCTGATATTAATGAAACTGCACAGTACTTGGGTTTGAAGCGTTGAGTCGTTGATCAATAACCCGCGCCATACAATCACTCCCCCATTTTTTCGCCACATACGCTACAATAGCGCGCCTTTATCCATATCAATATTTTTTACACTGAGGAACACGCTATGCTCACCACCGCCAATATCACCATGCAGTTTGGTGCAAAACCCCTCTTTGAAGACATCTCGGTTAAGTTTGGTGGGGGCAACCGTTATGGTCTGATTGGCGCTAATGGCTGTGGAAAGTCAACCTTGATGAAAATTTTGGGCGGTGATCTGGAGCCGACTGAGGGCAATGTCTCTCTGGGCCCCGATGAGCGCCTTGGTAAGCTGCACCAGGATCAGTTTGCCTATGAAGAGTGTACAGTGCTTGATACGGTTATTATGGGCCATGAAGAGCTGTGGGAAGTTAAGAAAGAGCGTGATCGCATTTACTCTCTGCCGGATATGTCGGAGAAAGATGGTATTAAGGTTGCCCATCTTGAAGTTGAATTTGCCGAGATGGATGGTTATACCGCCGAATCCCGTGCCGGTGAGCTGCTACTGGGGGTGGGCATTCCCATTAAACAGCACAATGGCCCGATGAGCGAAGTAGCACCCGGCTGGAAGCTGCGGGTGCTGCTGGCGCAGGCGCTATTTTCTGACCCTGATATTCTATTGCTGGATGAGCCAACCAATAATCTGGATATCAACACTATTCGCTGGTTGGAAGATGTACTGAATCAGCGTAACTGCACCATGGTTGTGATCTCCCATGACCGCCACTTTTTGAACAGCATCTGTACCCACATGGCTGACCTCGATTTTGGTGAGCTGCGGGTTTACCCCGGTAATTACGATGACTACATGCTGGCATCAACCCAGGTGCGCGAACGTCAGTTGTCTGATAATGTCAAGAAAAAGGCACAGATTGCCGAGTTGCAGCAGTTTGTCAGCCGCTTTTCAGCCAACGCTTCAAAGGCAAAACAGGCCACCTCCCGCGCTAGGCAGATCGATAAAATTGAACTGGATGAGATCAAGCCCTCCAGCCGGGTTAATCCATTCATTCGTTTTGAACAGACCAAAAAACTCCATCGCCAGGCAGTCGAAGTGACCGAGCTGGGTAAACAGTTTGATGGTGAAGCACTGTTTAGTAACTTGAACCTAATGGTTGAAGCGGGTGAACGTATTGCGATTATCGGCCCCAACGGTATCGGTAAAACCACACTGCTGCGCTGTCTGATGGGTGATCTTGAGTATGAAGAGGGTAAGGTGAAGTGGGCTGAAAATGCGCAGCTGGGGTATTATGCACAGGATCATTCGGCAGACTTTGCTCAAGATGAAAGCCTGACTGATTGGATCGGGCGCTGGAGCAAAGAGGGTGATGACGATCAGGTGATTCGTGGCACGTTGGGGCGTTTGCTATTTGGTCGAGATGATTTGGGGAAATCGATTAAGGTGCTTTCCGGTGGCGAACAGGGTCGGATGCTGTTTGGTAAACTGATTCTGCAAAAGCCCAATGTTCTGCTGATGGATGAGCCAACCAATCACCTGGATATGGAGTCAATTGAGTCACTGAATCTGGCGCTGGAAAACTTCCCCGGTACGTTGCTATTTGTGAGCCATGACCGTGAGTTTGTCTCCTCCATCGCTACCCGTATTATCGAGATAACCCCGGAAGGAATTAACGACTTTTCAGGGAGCTATGAAGATTACCTGCGCAGCCAGGGTGTTGTGTAAGCCATTCTCAATAAAGCCCTAATCCAACAGGCGGACTAAAGCCTCGACCCCCAATCAAGAGGGAGAGATCGAGGCTTTAGTCGGTAAAGAAAAAAGCCCCGACGATGAATGCGTCGAGGCTTTTTTTCTTTTTAACGTCGCCGCTTTTACTGACTGGAGAGGTATTCAGCAAGTGCGTCAATATTCTCTTCTGATACAGAGGGTAGAATAAGGTTCATCATATAACCCCCTCTGCTTACCCGCTTGTTGCTTCTAAAAGCGTACAACTCTTTCAAGAGATAACGTTTGGTCTGTCCGACAACCATCGGTGAAGTCGTCCCTTTGGAGTTTGATTCTCCCATACCGTCACTTCCATGGCACATGTAGCATTTGTAGGTATCAAAATAGACTTTTTTGCCCGCCTCTATGAGCGATTTGTTGGGGCTTGAGTAGTTTGCACGGGGCAGTGAACCGTAGTAGGCGGCAACATTTTCGATATCCTCCGGCTTGTTAAGCAGCTTGGCGAGGCCGTGCATCAGGCTGTCGCCCTGACTCGCCTGACGAAAAGTATTGATACGCTCCACGATGTATCCGGGTTGTTGCCCCGCAAGATTGGGAACCTCTGCTCCAGGGCTAATGCCCGCATTGCCATGGCATGGAACGCAGTTGGCAGAGAAGGCCTCACCCGCCTTGATGTCGGCGGCATTGGCATGAACGGTGATGGCCAGGCTGGCCGCGATGACTATCAAATATTTTTTTATCAACATAGCGCTTCTCTCTACCTGTACTAGGAAATCGTTTAGTGATTATGCCCATTTTTATGGGTGCAATAAAGGGGGTTTTCAACGTACTGAGTTTACCATCAAATTCTTGGACCCCTGTTTTTGAAAAAAATTCTAATGGTGGTCCATCTAGGAGTCTATTCTCGGGCAAGCTCCTAGGAGCCTGTCCGAGAATAGAGGTCGTAGCGAGAGAGTGTGATTTTTAGTTCATTTTTTCGACAATTTGAGGCGAATGGTTGTTCCCTTTAACGAGAATTGGCGGGAAAATGAGCAAAAAACACGCTTTCGCAGTAGACCTATCTATTCTCGGACAGGCTCCTAGGGCATGGTCGGTTTCATATCGTGGCTATTATGGTGTTCATGCTGAGATTGTTCAGGTTCAGCTGGCATGGTGTGGCCAGCATGTGGTTGGGTATGGTCACTGGCCGCGTGGTTGTGATCGCCGTGGAGTAAATGACGGCTTGCGGTAAAGATAGCCAGAATGATCAGTGCAATCGCCACAATTTTTAGCAGTCTGCCACGCAGTTGCGGTGCGATAGTCCGTATCAAATACGGGGTCGCCAACATGGCAGGTAGGGTGCCAGCCCCAAAGGCAAGCATCACCAGTGCCCCCCCTATCGGCGTACTAGCGGTCAGACTAAGTGCCAGACCAGCGTAAACAAGGCCGCAGGGTAGCAATCCATTGAGCATGCCAACCATTAGCCACGGGGTGAATTTATCCTGCTCATTTGCGCGCCTGCTCCAATGGCTAAGGCCGGTCACGCGCATGATGCCCGCAGTAAAACGGCTGAGTGGATCAGGCAACCAGCCACCAAGATTCAAGGCAAACAGCACCATAATGGCAGCGGCAAAATAGCTGAGCCACACTTGGGCGGACTGCAGGTCACTATCACCCTGCAAGGTGATGCCAATTGTCGCGATGATGGCCCCCAGCAGCATATAGCTGCTGATTCTCGCTAGCTGATAGCTAATAAGCCCAGGCCACCATACTTTTTCTCGACTGATGGTAATGGCCGTGACCAAGCCGCCGCACATACCAATGCAGTGCAGGCTGCCCAACAAACCGATAGTAAAAGCGCTTGCGAGTAATATTTCCATTGAGAAAACCCCTGAATGAATCTGGTTGAATTTACGGGGATGAAAATAGCACTTATCAACTCTAAAGTGAATGCTGACTGTCGCTCTATTCAAAATAAGGGAAGGTTAGGGATGTAGCATTTATTAAAATACCGCTCTTACTCGTCTTTTCGCCCACCCTATCTAGATAGGGTGAACAACAATTCGGCGTAATAACGGTATTTTAACTTCTTCCACATCCCTTAAAAGTGACTGTTTTTCAGGAACGATGTTGAATAATAGGCTTAAAAAGAGAGCGTTGCTCGAATACCTGCTGGCGTCTGCAATGCACCGTCAGTTGTTTTCGATACATCGTCATTATAAATTAACAAATCAACGGTAATGTTATCTCGAGGTAACCAACGGACACCCAATTGAATGCCTACCCCAGTATTATCGGCAGTGCTAAACAGGAATTCGCCGCCCAGCTTTATTTTGTTCAATTTACCTGCATTGGGTAAGGTGAAATATGCCCCCGCACCGAGACCAAGTTCTACATCATTATCAACACCTGTATTGCCCAATTCAATATTGCCGGTGATGGCAAAATTATCACTCGGCATCAAAGTGTATGAACTTCCAACAAAAAAATGGGAATCTGCATCGTCTGCCGTATCAATAGCGACTTGCCCATAAACAGCAAGATCAGGAATGATAACCTGTTTATAGCCAATGCCCCTCTGGCTGATAACCGCTTCCCCGCCCCAAATGCCGGTACGAATTTGCTGGTTATTTCTTACCGAATCATAAAGGTCGATAGAGATACTGCCCTGTTCTGCAGTTGCTCCTTGCTCTAGGCTAAACATTCGGGTCGGTTCACCGGACACGGCATTCGCACTAAGGCCCATCACAGATAATCCCAATATAATAGAAGTAGAAATGCTTAATTTTTTCATTTTTATCACCGCCACTAGTTTTAATTTTAATGTACACACTGATCATTTTGCATTTTGCATTTTGCATTTTGCGTGTAGGCATAGAATACGGCTTTACCGTCACCTAAAAAAGCGCCAAATAATTCTGGTTGAATTTAGGTTGAGCAGGAATAGCGTTCGTCTATCGTGTGGTGAGAGGGGGTTGACAAGCCACGGTTGTGGCTTGTCTGGTTTTTATGGTGTAGATAGTGGTTGTTGGGTTTTAGTGTTAACCAAAGCCTCTTCAGTAAGGCCCAGTGAGTCTAACACCTGAGAAAATTCATCAGGTTTTACAAACTGCAACATCGCTTCACCACTTTGATCAAGAATTGCATCCAGTCCCATGTCAGGGTAGAGGAAATGGAGAATATCTGCTTGTACATGGACTAGTGCTGGCTCACCGAATTTGTTGCGAATATCTTCTGGTGTCAATTTGATTCGTGGGATTGAGGTCAGCGTAATAACTGGCATCGTATTCACCATGGCCTGTTGTTTGTCATCGATTTGTAGTTTGATATTACCTGACGGGAAGGCGATGGGTTTGTGTGCTTTGTTACGAATTTGTTCTAGCTCTGACTCTTTCGAGTAGAGACCTAGGAGCATTTTGCTGTTATCGGGCATGTTGGGGAAGAACGCCTCAACATTGTGTTCGGGGGTAAGCTCATTACCCTGTTCATCCCTTTTCGGTGGCATGATGAACAGTGCCCGTTTGGCTCGACTGCCCAGAATTTTTTCTGCTTCACCCAGCGTTGTTTCACCCAGTAAAACACCAAAAACAGTCATCTCTCCCTGTTCGTTTTCACCAATGATACTGGCTTGGGTTATCTCTTGCTGATCGTCACCGGAAGGCCAAAGGGTATAGACCACAAGAATGGCAAGGGCGAGGTATAAAATTTTTATTTTAGTGCTCATGGCGTGGTTATCTTTATGTGCGGCTGATTAGTTTGCGCTATTGTACATTAAGGAAGCTCTGAACAAGTCATGATTATTTTACGCTGGCTGAAATGGCCCTCATCTGTCCCGAAAATTGCACTAATAGAACAACTATTACTGTGCCTTTCGAAACAAATGAGAGCGATTCCCTCTCAGCCTAAACTTAACCAGACTCATTCAGCGCTTCCTTAAGGAAGCTCTGAACAAGTCATGATTATTTTACGCTGGCTGAAATTAACTAGCTCTTATTTTAACGCTTCCATAAATCCACCTTAGATCAGGAGCTTGTTGTGCATTTTCGCCACCATAAAATAGTATTAGTCATTCTGTTGCTGGTCGAGCTGGTGTTGGCTGCCAATGTGGATATCGAACGTATGTATCGTTTGAATCTGGCGATGGGGGTTGTCTACTTCGGGGTGGTGTTCTGGTTTATCTTTGGTGAGCGGCAGTGGTGGCCCTATCTGTTTGCGGGTGTCGCTTATATTATTTACATTGTCAGCTATCGCCTGTTATCGGTCTTCGATATGGTTTTTGATCGGGTTATCTATCACCTTTTTTTGGCACTTTTCTGGGGGATTATTCTGCTCATTCACACCTTTGTGGAACGTCATATTGGCCCGCCCGTGGCACCGCCGGCAAAAGATCACAGTAAAACCATTACCCCGGATGATGATTGAGGCCCATAAAAAAATCCCCGTTTGGGGCTTTTTTAGGGTAGTGAGAAGTTGTGGGTATCAGTCGGTAATGCGCTTGTACTTCTCCATCAACTCTTCTTCGTTCTCTTCGTGGGCTGGATCTTTGGGAATGCAGTCTACCGGGCAGACGTCGACACATTGAGGGGTGTCGTAGTGGCCCACACATTCGGTGCAGAGGTTGGGGTCGATCTCGTAGATCTCTTCACCCTGGGTGATGGCGCCGTTGGGGCACTCCGGTTCACATACATCGCAGTTGATGCATTCGTCAGTGATAATCAATGCCATGGTTATGTCCTACTCAATATCTGTTAAGTGGTCTAAATTGGTCTGCGGCTAGAATTCTACCCCAAACGCTGACGAAGTGCAGCTTCTACTTCGCGATTAACAAAATCGGATACATCACCTTTCATGGCCGCGATCTCGCGTACCAGGCTGGATGATATATAGGTATATTGCTCTGAGGGGGTAAGAAAAACAGGTTCCATTTTTTGGTCGAGCTTGCGGTTCAACCATACAAGCGTTTCTCGTAGTTTCTTGAGAGAAATGAATTAAACGATCTTCCAAGTCAAATTTTTTCTCTTCCTTCATTAATCGATATCGGGGGCTGCGCTTACCTCCTTGTTCGACATTCGATATTCAAATAACGTCTGTTGGTGTGCAATGATCCCGTTCATTATTTTTCACTTTATTGTATTGCACCCCTTTTGTGTATACCCTTTACACAAACGAGGTCTTGAATGCTATTCGTGCGACAGGCCTTGATCCCTACCTTGGTGCCTTGCATGAAATTGCTTCCGGCAGGCCGTCCCTTGCCTGTGATCTTGTCGAAGAGTGGCGGGTTTTCGGGGAAAGGTTGGTTCTTGGGTTAATCAACCGGCGAATCGTAAAATCAGAAGATTTTATATATCGCTCTAAAGTTGAAATCCAGAGCGGTTTGCGACCGGTGGAGATGAAACCATCCGTGCACAAAGCACTGATACAAACATGGCGGAGACAACTTGATCAGCGTCTCCATTATCCACCAACAGGTTTGAAAACAAATATGAAATGGATTATTCACAGCCAATGCCGCCGATTATGTGAATGGTTGCAGGGAGAAGCGGAGCAGTATGTTCCCTTTCTAATATCTCGTTAAAAGATCTTTCCTTCATAAAAATATGTTTTGCATTATTTGTTTTGATATTAGCGATGATCGGGTAAGATATCGTGCGGTAAAAACCTTTAAGGGCTTTGGCCTCCGGGTGCAAAAGTCCGTCTTTGAATGTCCTGATTTGACAGAAAAACAGCTGTTGACCATGAAAGATACGCTTGAAGCACTCATTAACCATGAAACAGATTCCGTCAGATATTACCGGCTCTGTCGATCATGTTTGCGAACTGTCGAGTGGTCTGGTCAGGGGTTTTCTCCATATGTTGATACGTTCGTGATTATCTAATCACAGACCTCATCAAGTGAAAAGGCCAACAATGCGATAGTTAGTTAGCATTGCAGGAAAGCACACAAAAGAGACGACAACTATCCTGACACAGGGGCAGATGTCAATTGTTTTGAGAGATTCGGCTACAGGTGACAATAACACACCTGCTGGTTATTGAATGCTATAGCGTTGAAGAATCGGTGTTTTTCAAAAGAAGAATCCAAGGTGCCACCAATAAGATTGGTACTTTAGCCACGGACAAAAAAACACAAAGGGATAATTATGGGATTACTGGACATCAGCAATACAATTACGGCAGAGCTGGAAAGTGGTTTGAGCCGTGAAGATATCTTCAATAAACATGCCAGAGCAACTCCGGCAGAAGCTGCAAAATACGCTTATTGTATCGCAAGTATTCCCACACCAGCACTACGAAAACAATATCTGACTTTAAACGCTCTGCTTTCACTTCTCCTTGTTGTATACGCTGTGCTTACTGTTCTTGCTGAACTGCCTATTAATCTAAATGAACCCACAATTTTCATTCTGATCAAAACGCTGTTACCTCTCATTTTTGTTTACTTCACCTTTCGTTTCCATGGCGGGATTTATCGTCTGATTGGCCTATGGTTTTTGTACGACCTACTGGAAAGCATCCTGCTCACCGGGATCCCGACGCTTGTGGCTGCTTTGAAACTGCTGGTTCTCTTTTTGATCGTGGTGCTTTCCTTTCTCATCGCTCGAAAGGTTTTCCGTAATCTTAAAGTGCTCGGGCCGAAAAAGAATCCCGATGGGCATTATCTTCTGTAATAAATTTGTATAACTAATTGCGTTGCGGGTCGTGCAACGCAACAACTGATTTTTCACACTATCCGTTACTGGCATGCGCTTCGGAACGTACACTAAATAACTTGAACATCTCGGAGTCTGCGCTTACCTACTTGCCCTTTGTTCCGCCACCTGTACTTGAAAAAACGTTACATACTGGTAGTATGCAAAGTTTTTTGCAAGTACAGGTGACGAAAAAATTACGGCGTAATATGTTCAAGTTATTTAGCTCCCGTTCCTTAACATCTTTAATATTCTGTCTTAGATCGCCACTTATGGTATCATATGAGTAAAGATGGTCAAATTTCTATTTTATTGTTTATTTTTTATTTTTTATTTTTTTATGCTAGAAATCATACTTTTTTCTCATTTCACTAATTTTCCCAGGAATCTTTCCTGTAATTATTTTTAATTCATCACATATCATGCAAAACATACGAAACTTTTCAATCATTGCTCATATCGACCATGGAAAATCCACCCTCGCAGACAGAATGATTCAATTATGCCAACAGGTTAGTGATCGTGATTTTCAAGATCAGTTACTAGACAATATGGATATTGAGCGAGAACGTGGTATCACCATCAAAAGTCAAACCATCTGCCTTCCTTATACGTCCAAGGATGGCAAAGAGTATATCCTAAACCTTGTTGACACTCCAGGTCATGTTGATTTCAGCTATGAAGTTTCACGTGCTCTCAGTTCCTGTGAAGGTGCGTTACTCCTCGTTGATGCGGCACAAGGCGTTGAAGCACAGACACTTGCGAATCTCTATCTTGCCATGGAAAATGATCTGGAAATTATTCCTGTCATAAACAAAATTGATTTACCATCTGCTGACCCTGATGGCGTAGCTTTGCAGATAGAAGAAGATCTTGGTCTTGACGGGCTACTCATCCAACAATGTTCTGCAAAAACAGGTCTTGGCGTCGATAATATATTAGAAGCCATTGTTAAACATATTCCACCTCCTGAGGGTGATACAAATGCTCCGCTTCAGGCATTAATATTTGACGCTAATTATGATCCATTCCGTGGAACCATAATTTCGATTAAAATTATTAATGGAACAGTTAAAGCCGGAAATACCATTAAATTCATGTCTAACAACTCAGAATACCGGGTAGAAGAAGTCGGGTTATTTCGGGTCAAACGAGAAGCTGTAAAAACATTGAGTGCTGGAGAGGTTGGTTATTTACTTGCTGGTGTAAAAACCGTGAGCGACACAAGACCCGGTGACACCATCACCCTTGCAGACAATCCAAGTGCTGAAGCCCTGGAAGGTTTTAAAGAAGTTCAACAGGTTGTTTTCTCTTCAATCTATCCCATTTCCACAGATGACTATGAAGCATTGACCACTGCACTTGAAAAACTACAACTAAATGATGCTGCACTCATATTTGAAAAAGATTCATCAGCCGCACTTGGATTTGGTTTTCGCTGCGGATTTTTAGGACTCCTTCACCTTGAAGTCATTCAAGAGCGCCTCGAGCGTGAATTTGATATTTCACTGATTCTAACTGTACCATCTGTTAAGTATACCTTTTATTTAAAAGATACAACCATGGTTGAAGTTGACAATCCTGCTTATTTTCCCGACCCAATGCAAATTGACAGGGTTGAAGAGCCTTACATCAAAGCGACCATTCTTATTCCCGATAAATACATGGGGGCATTGATGACACTCTGCATGGAACGAAGAGGTGATAACACAGACTATCACTATCCCATGCCAGGAAGAATTGAGTTCACCTGTGAACTCCCTCTAGCCGAGGTAATTTATGATTTTTATGACAAATTAAAATCAATCACCCAAGGCTATGGCTCATTTGATTACGAATTGTATGACTACCGTAAGAGCGATCTGGTAAAACTCGACATTCTTGTAAACGGTGAAATAGTCGATGCCCTCTCCCAGCTTGCCCATCGTGATAATGCAAGAGCGCGTGGCCTGCGGGCATGTGAACGTCTTAAGGAAGAAATCCCGAGACAAATGTTCAAGATTGCCATTCAGGCTGCAATCGGAGGCAATATTGTAGCACGAACTACTATTTCCGCCCTGCGTAAAGATGTAACAGCTAAGTGTTATGGTGGTGATATAAGTCGAAAACGAAAGCTTCTGGAAAAACAAAAAGCCGGTAAAAAACGCATGAAAACAGTGGGAAATGTTGATATCCCGCAAAAAGCTTTCCTTGCCGTTTTAAAATCCGACTAATAGAAAGAATTTCCACAGAATTTTTGATTTTCCGATACATAGATATATATTACCTATAAAAAAAAGGGTTACTGATCAAAATGATCAGTAACCCTTTTTTAAAATCTGAAAATTTTATTACGCATTACAACCTATTTTTGGGATTGAACATCCCTTACCGTCAAGTACATCCACACCCCTTTGAGCCATGATTGAGAGGAGTTCTTTTTTGGTAAATTGAGAATTCTTTTGCTTAGACACATAGACGAGACAATCTATGCAGATATTAAAAGAATATTTATCTACTTTTTCAATAGTCTCCCAACAGAGTTTAGATTTGTCGTCTTTTGCAGAGCATTTCTGAGATTCATGACATTTCATGATCTCCCAGCACGGCCATTCGGAACGAATTGACATAAAAAGTATCCCCTTACATGAAACGTTATACTAGCTACTCTTTTTATGCAAAAGAGTAATAATAAAAACACAGGTAAGTATACGTATTACGGGAGAAGAAGCTATCCTACTTTAGCAAAAGATGCAAGAGCTGTTTCTAACTCATCTTTGCCCATACCATTTTTAGCCGAAAATACAATACGTTGTCCACTAGTAATGGTATGTCCTGCATCGAGTACAGCAGCATTTTTGTCTCTTTGATTTCCAGACAATTTATCCGCCTTGGTGTAAACGGGTAAATATTGGATATTGTGCTGTTTCAACCATGATATAAGTTGTGTATCCTGTATTTTTGCACCGTGTCTGATATCCATGATAACGACAACACAACACAAGGTACTCCGCATTTCCAGATACCCCGTGATGAGCTTTTGCCAGTTATCCTGCATACCTCGTGCTACTTTTGCAAAACCATATCCGGGAAGATCTACAAGATATGCTTCATCGCCAAGTTGAAAGAAATTCAGCCCCTGGGTTTTACCGGGCCGTCCACTCACCTTTACCAGTCCTTTTCTTCCAACCAGAGTATTAATGAGAGAAGACTTTCCAACATTAGACCGGCCGGCAAAAGCAATTTCAGGAAGAGTTGGTTCCGGAAGCTGAGCCAGCTTATGAACACTCAGCAAAAAATTAATATCAACAAACTTCATATAACTTTACTGAGGCGATACTCTATTATCCCTTCTGCCCCACCTTTAGTAAGAGCTGGAATAAGCTCACGAACAATATCTGAAGAAACAACAGTCTCAACGGAGAACCATTCGACATTATAAAGAGTAGCCACTGTGGGAGCATTCAAACTAGGCAGCAGAGCAATAACGTTTTGTAATTTGTCCTCAGGGACATTCATCTTCAACCCAACAATACGTTCAGCCTTCAAAGACCCCTGAAGCATAAGAGCAATATTCTCAATTTTTTCACGTTTCCAGGGATCATTCCAAGCTTCTTTATTGGCAATAAATTGTGTGTTGGACTCCATCAATTCATAAATAATACGCAACCCATGGGCTCTTATTGTACTTTCTGTCTCCGTAACCTCTACAATGGCATCAACAAGCCCGGAAACGACCTTAGCTTCAGTTGCTCCCCACGAAAATTCAATATCAACATTGATTTTTTTGTCAGCAAAAAAACGTTTACTCACGTTCACCAGTTCGGTGGATATTTTTTTCCCCTCAAGATCCTCAATGCAGGTAATATCAGAATCTCCTTTTACAGCAATTACCCAACGGGTAGGTTTCCTGCTCACCTTAGAATAAACAAGATCACTAACAATTATTGCTTCAGACTGATTTTCTATTGTCCAGTCTTTACCGGTGATTCCGGCATCCAGCATTCCTGATTCCACATACCTGGACATTTCCTGAGGCCGACAGATTGAACAGGCCAGTTCCGGATCATCGATCTCCGGAAAATAATTCCTGGATTTCGGTTTAATCAACCAGCCTGCTTTTTCAAAAAGTTCAATAGTTGCTTTTTCAAGACTTCCCTTGGGCAAGCCAAGTTTCAGTTCATTCATATTATTCTCCAAAATCGTATTCCTTTCAGTTATGAGGAATAGTTATTTTATTTATTTTTTTCTCCGTAAACCACTGCTGGATCGAATACTCTCTCTCCAATAGTTTCAACTTCACCGCTTCCTGCCACACGTCGAAAAAAACAGGAACAATACCCTTTGTGACAAGCGGCACCACCTAGCTGTTCAACCTTAAAAACAACTGTATCCTGATCACAATCGATCAGGATTTCACGAATTTTTTGCACATGCCCGGATGATTCACCCTTGAGCCACAGTTTCTGTCGTGATCTACTCCAGTAATGAGCCTTGCCGGTATCCAGAGTTTTTTCCCAGGACTCCTTATTTATATAGGCAAGCATTAATACTTCGCCACTTTTAGCATCCTGAACTATTGCAGGCAAGAGCCCTTCACTATCTTTTGCAAAATCTAATTCTATCATAACGATTATTCCTGAGTAGCCTTCTTCTTTTCCTGGGCCTGTTCTCTTTTCCGTTCTTTTCCAATATAGTTAATCATGCAGGAAGTTCTGATCTGACAATAATCATCAGGGTGACGACATTCAGCCTCTTCAGATTCCATGAATTCTTTAAATTTTTCGCATTCTAATTTCACATCTTACCCCATCTCCCAAACCCGCCAGTATACTTTTTCATTTGCTACTTTGTAGAAAAGATCAAATGAAAACAGTTTGAAGCAATGGGATAATACAGCTCATTTAGTGCAATCGTTTTCAAACTAGGAACGGGAACAAAATAAGTTGAGCATATTACGCCGCAAGTTTTTTCGTATACGTTCCTCAATATAAAACAACACAATCTATGACTGTCTCTATCATTTGTCAAGAAACAGCTCTATATATTACCAAAGAAGACTCACGAACAATCTTTCATGATAGCTCCCACAAAACATTGCCAAAGCCCAAGTGATAGTTTAGAGTATACTGCTCAAATAAAAGTTGTTAACAAATTCCAACCAGATTAAAGGAGCATAAGTTCTTTAGATGATACAAGTAGAAAAAAACAATAAAGTTACAGTTGCACTTATCGGTACTCTTGACAATGAGACCGTTTTTGAAACCGTGGAACAATCAGACCCATTGGTCATCCAACTGGGAGAAGAAGGGACGCCAAAACCTATCCAACGCATCCTCTTGGGAATGCAGGTAGGAGAAATGCGTAAAGTACACCTTGAAGCCGAGCAAGGTTCATATGGTATACGGCGCAGTGATCTCATTCAGGAAATCCCCAAGAATCCATTTGCTGACAAAATAGAACCGAAAGTTGGTCTTGTTATTTCCATGGATGTTGACAGTGGTGGTGTCACCCACCAAGTCCCTGCAACCATTGTTGAACTGAAAGAAGACAGCATCATGATAGACTACAATCATCCCCTTGCAGGGCACTCGCTCAACTACGAAATAACCGTACTGGAAATAGAAAAAAATTGACAAATACTGCTTTTCAGTAAATATCTCCTGCCCCGATTTTATCCAGACACAGGTTCATTCACCACAAAACAAACCAGTAAATTGTGGTGAATGACAACCTTCCTCCAGTTTTTCTTCCGATCTATTCTTTTTTTAAAAAAAATCCCTGTACATTCAATTGTGCCTACGTATAGAATAAATTAATCATACCGCTTTTTATTTATTTTTTTTTTAATAACAACAGTTGAGAGTTTTTTATTATTCTTTCAGCAAATTCCCAATTTTTCGTTTGGCAGGAGCCGGCTTATGCAAATAGAAGATGATGAGATACTCCAAGGTTTTATAGAAGAATCACTAGAACATCTCGCCGACATAGAAAACGACCTCCTGGCCATTGAAGAAGACGGGGCTAATATCGACGAGGATCTGGTTAACAAGGTATTCAGGGCAGCACATTCCATTAAAGGCGGTGCGGGATTTATGGGGCTCACTGTTATCCAGGATCTTTCCCATGTTATGGAAAATGTTCTGGGACTCATTCGTAGCTCTAAATTGGTGCCTACTCCTGAAATCATAAATGTCCTTCTTCAGGCATCTGATAAACTTAACACAATGATTGAGGATGTCAGCAACTCCAACAACTATACTATTGAGGAACATGTGGTTCCTCTAAATGCTATATATGATGGTGATTTCACACAGCCAGCTGCGAAAGAGGAACCTGCACCTGTGGCTGAGATAGTTACGACAGAACCACCAGTTGTTGAAACTATTTCTGCACCTGAAGTTGTAGAAACTGTACCGGTACCGGTACCAGAGCCAGATCCTGAGCCAGCACCGGAACCAGAACCTGTTGTGGTAGCGGAACCCACTCCTAAACCTGTGGTTCAAGCGCCTCTCAAAAAACAATCACCACCTGTGAAAAAAGCAGCTGCCAAAGTGAAAGTGGATAGCAGTATCCGGGTGCATGTAAGTCTGCTGGATTCATTAATGACACTTGCAGGCGAGCTGGTTCTCAGCCGCAATCAACTTTTGCAAACTATATCTTCAGGAGATACTCAAAATGCAGAAAGTGTTGGTCAACGAATTGATTTAATTACCTCCGAACTACAAGAGGCAATTATGTTGACACGCATGCAGCCAATTGGAAACGTTTTTGGGAAATTTCCACGAGTAGTACGAGATCTTTCTGCAAAGCTCAATAAAACTATTGACCTTACAATCGTTGGTAAAGATGTGGAGCTGGATAAGACTATTATTGAATCCATCAATGACCCCCTTACCCATCTTGTTCGGAATTCTGTTGATCACGGCATTGAATCCCCTGCCGAGCGTACAAAAGTTGGTAAACCTGCAAAAGGACTGGTTATCCTCAAAGCCTATCATGCTGCCGGTCAGGTTGTAATTGAGATCAGTGACGATGGTAAAGGACTTGATGGTGAGGTTCTTGCTGAAGCAGCAATTAATAAAGGTTTAATTACTCCCGAACAGGCGCAGTTAATGTCTGACAAGGAAAAGGTTAATCTAATACTCCTGCCAGGTTTCTCCACAGCCAAAGAGGTTACTGATGTTTCGGGTCGTGGTGTGGGGATGGATGTTGTTAAGACCAATCTTGATCAGCTTGGAGGTCAGGTTGATATTATTTCAGAAGTTGGTCGGGGTACCACAATCCGCATCAAGCTTCCACTCACCCTTGCAATTATCCCTTGTCAGATCATTATGACAGGTGGTGAACGCTATGCAATTCCTCAGGTTAATCTTGAAGAATTACTCCGCATTCCTGCAGGTCAGGTAAAAGACCGTATTGAAAGGGTTGGAAACGCAGAAGTGGTAAGACTTCGTGGAAATCTTCTACCGCTCATACGCCTTGCCGATGTTCTTGGTATAAAAAGAACCTATTTTGACCAGGAAGAAGACAAATTTAGAGATGATCGACGAGAAAGGATTTGCGATCGTCGAGGTAAAGAGACAGCTCTGGATCCCGAAGAAGAAGCCATTCTACGAGCACAGGAACTTGCCGCCAGTAAAGATAGCGATCGGTCTCTTGATGACAGACGCTATACAGCATCCAGCGCTTTAAATATTGTTGTTGTATCAAACGGTTCGCTTAAATATGGCTTAATTGTTGATAAGCTTCAGGATTCAGAAGAAATTGTCATCAAACCACTTGGAAAACATCTGCAGGCTTGTAAAGGCTACGCCGGTGCAACCATTATGGGTGATGGCCGTATCGCATTGATTCTTGATGTTGCAAACATCGCTATCATGGCGGAACTCACATCAATTGATGGATCTGATAGAGCCAGTGAGGTTGCCCAGGCCGCAGAAGATCTCGTAAAAGCTCAAAAAGACAAACAGGCTCTGCTAACCTTTAGAAGCTCAGAACAAGAACAATTTGCTGTTCCCTTAAATCAAGTGGAAAGAATTGAAAAAATAAAACGTTCAGACATTGAAGAGCTTGGCGGTAAACGGGTTATGCAATATCGGGGAGGAAGTCTCTCGCTTCTTGCTGTTGATGATGTTGCCATGGTGCAGCCCATCGCTGATCAAGATGACCTCCTTGTTATCGTCTTTAATATTGCGTCACAACTTGTAGGTCTTCTTGCCATCGGTCCCATAGATGCGATGCAGATTTCTGTGTCAATAGATGATGTTACTCTCAAACAACCGGGAATCATGGGGTCTACAATCATCGAGGGTCAAACAACCATGCTTGTTGATATTTTTGAAGTTGTTGGAGCATTATTTCCAGAATGGTTTGAAGACAATGAGGTTTATGAAGCTGCCGATGATGGCGGTGTCGTTCCGACAATACTTATTGCTGAAGACTCAAAATTTTTCATGAATCAGGTCAAAAGTTATATGACAGATTCAGGATATGATGTCATAGGAGGTGAAGATGGCGCAATTGCCTGGGAACTTCTTCAACAGCATGGTGATGAGATAAGCGTTGTGGTAACTGATATTGAGATGCCTAACATGAATGGCTTTGAACTCACAGAAACCATACGAAAAGATGCTCGTTTTTCAAAAATACCCATTATTGCACTGACCACACTCGCTGGTGAAGAAGATGTTGCAAAGGGAAAGGCAGCCGGAGTTGATGAATATCACATCAAACTTGACAAAGAAAAACTAATGGCCTCTGTACACCATTATGTCAAACAGCTTCATTGATACCCTGTAAGCAGTTTCTGGTTGCTGGTTCAATCTTTGTAGATTGCCCCCAACAACGGAGCAGGCTACAAGCCTGCTCCAGCGAAGTACCAAAATAATAACATTTTGAATTGTTTCACTGGGAGAAAACTAAATGGATAGGGAAAATGATGGAATAAATAAAAACCTTGTGGAGCTGTCAACCTTCCTCGTTGGGAATGCTCTTTGCGGAATGGATATATTGAAAATCCAGGAAATCAATAAACTCATTGATATGACAACCGTACCGCAGGCTCCAAGTTATGTTCTTGGGATATTAAACTTACGTGGACAGATTATCACAAGTATTGATCTCAGTAAAAAACTTGGACTTGGTGAAACAAATATGTCTGAGGATCCAAGAAACATAATCGTAAATTCTAAAGGTGAACATATTGGCCTACTGGTAAAGAAAATCAGCGATGTTGTTCAGGCAGATACCTCTAAATTTGAGCCACCACCGTCAAATATGGGCGGCATTCAAGGTGAATTTTTTACTGGTGTATATAAAACCAAAGATAAACTTATCGGAATTCTTGATGTTGATAAAGTTCTGAAATTAGAAGAAACTCAAAAATGATTATAGGAAAAAAACTTCGTGTACTGGTTGTTGATGACACCATTGTCTACCGAAAAGCAGTCTCTGATATATTAGCTGAGATACCAGGGGTTGAGGTGGTAGGTGTTGCCCATAATGGCAAAATTGCCATGTCTAAGATTGTTAGCCTTAAACCTGATTTACTCACACTTGATATAGAAATGCCTGTAATGAATGGTATTGAAGTGTTGAGAGGTTTACAATGCAAGCACCCTGAAATTGGCGCCATTATGGTCTCCACACTAACAAGTGATGGTGGTGTGATGACCATGAAAGCTCTGGAACTCGGGGCTTTTGACTTTATTCTTAAGCCCACATCTAAAAACGCTGAAGAAAGTAAAAAACAACTAAAAAATGCTATCGCACCCATTATAAGAGAGTTTAGACGTTCCAAAACTGCAGCTTCACTGTTGTGTAATAAAGGGAAATTTAACAAAACAACCCGACCTGTCCTGCGTAATAAACCACTTAAACCATTATCAAAAGTCCGTCTTCCTCCTGTTCGGGCCGTTAATAAAATCAGCGCCCAGGCAAAACCTTCTATAAGGCGTGGAAAATCAGAAATTATCACAATTGGTATTTCAACCGGCGGCCCTAATGCACTTACTCAAATGCTGCCCATGTTACCTGGGAACTTGGGTGTACCCATTGTCATTGTTCAGCACATGCCTCCAGTTTTCACAAAATCTCTGGCCACTAGCCTAAATGCTAAGTGCGCTTTAACTGTTAAAGAAGCTGAAGATAGAGAAGACTTATTGGACAATACGGTATATATTGCTCCCGGCGGCAAACAGATGAAACTTACTGCAAGCGCTGATGGTCGCAACAGACAAATAAAAATCACCAATGACCCTCCTGAGAACTCCTGCAAACCCTCTGCTGATTACCTTTTCAGATCGGTTGGTGACTATTATGTTGGTAGAACCACGGCAGTCATAATGACAGGCATGGGGTCTGATGGAACCAAAGGTCTCGAAATATTAAAACAGAAAGGTGCTATGGTCATAGCTCAGAATGAGGAGACCTGCGTTGTATTTGGTATGCCCAAAAAACCAATCGAATCAGGCTTATCTGATGTGATCGCCCCGTTAAATAAAATTGCCGATGAAATTGTAAAAAGTGTCCGCTAGGAACCTTTCCGAAATGACTCTTTCAAAGGACTCTTTAATAAAAACATGATAAAGATAAGCCCTGCAGAGCTTAAAACTATAGCTCAATACATCCAGGATATATCAGGGATATATCTTGACCAAAGTAAGTCGTATCTTTTTGAAACCAGACTTTCATCCATTGCAGAAGAGCTTGGTTGCTCGTCCTATCAGGAACTGTACAACAAGGCTAAAAAAGATCCCGGTAAAATAATAGAACGACAAATCATTGATGCAATTTCCACAAATGAAACATTATTTTTTAGAGATAATGGTCCGTTTGAGCTCCTCAAACATAAAATTTTACCGGAAATAATTGACCTTCGAACTCCAAGCTCCCCGCGATTGAAAACAAATATCAAAATATGGAGTGCTGCCTCCTCCACGGGTCAGGAACTCTATTCTGTCGCCATGACCATTCGTGATTTGCTCGGCACACAAATTGATAAATTCAATTTCAAACTTCTTGGTACAGATATTTCCGACGGTGCCGTAAAACAGGCAAGCTATGGAAAATATAACAAATTTGAGATTGAACGTGGTCTACCTCGTCAAACCTTGCAAAAACATTTCACCCTGTTTGGAGGTTCCTGGAAGGTAAAAGATCAATTACGCGGTATGGTAAATTTCCGCAAACTCAATCTGATGCTCCCTTTTACAGGTCTTGGTAAATTTGACATTATCCTTTGTCGAAACGTTGCTATTTACTTCACTCTTGCTGACAGGAAAAAACTTTTTAACAAATTAGCTGATAGTCTTGCGGATGATGGTTTTCTAATTATAGGCTCAACCGAATCGCTCACAGGTATTTGCCCACGTTTTATACCGAAAAGACACTTGCGTGCAATTTTCTACCAGAAAAAAAATTGAGGTTCTGTGATGAATAATCTAACAATACTTGTAGTCGATGATGATCCTGTTATCAGAAGACTTCTGGAACAGCGCCTTATTAGAGAACAGTATGAGGTTCTTCTGGCTGAAGATGGACACAAGGGAAATGATCTTCTCTCAACTAATCATATTGATGTAGTTCTTACCGATCTTATGATGCCTGGTGAGATAGGCGGAATTGAAGTTCTGGAATTTGCAAAAGAACTTGAGAGAAATATAGAAGTAATACTGATAACCGCCCATTCTTCAGTTGATACAGCCGTTGAAGCCATGAAAAAGGGTGCATCTGACTATCTTCAAAAGCCCATTAACTTCACGGAGCTTTTTCTCAGGCTTGAAAAAATTTCTACAATGCGGGGACTCTTACGAAGCGCAGAAGATTTACGTCAAGCCATGGATGTGACAGAAAGTACTGCTGCGGAAACAATTCAAAACCTGGAAATCATAGCAGGCACCCTTCAAGATCAGGTGGATAGCATTGAAAATATCCTGACCTCTGACACCATGATGATCGAGGACAAGATCTCGAAGTCACTTAACGTTATTCTAAACTGGAAATAAAAAAATACATTAGACGCTATTATTGAGCATCGAGCAACAAGATCCCTGGACTATTATAACCTATAACACCAGTAAAATTAGCATCATCAAGCAGGATCTTCTCAAGATTTGCATCGCTAAGATTAGCACCTGACAAATCAGCTTTATATAGATCAGCCTCTGACAGATCTGCACCGGAAAGATCTGCGCCACTCAAATTTGCTCCTTTTAGGTTAGCACCTTCAAAATCAGTACCCTTTAAGATTGCGTTACTTAGATTAGCACCTTCAAGATCTGCCCCATCTAAATTTTCTCCACTGAGATTTACACCCTGCAAGTCACAACCATAACAATGATTGGAGTCAAGAAGCACCGCAGCATTTCTCAAAACCTCTGTTGAAGGTTCAGCTGAAGAAAACATATTTAATACACTTTGTACTATTCCCTTAGATTCTTCCGGAACATCAATGGACTGAGGACTTTTTTCTGCAACACTTTCTTTATCGTTAGTAACAAGATCTTCTACCTTGTTCTCTTCAACAAGAACTTCATTCACCAAAACGTCCTCAGCTTCCGGTGCTTTTTCAATAGTAGCATCGGTTAGTTGTTCTGGAGCAGGATGTTTTTTTGTTTCAGAAATATCTGGCAAATCATCTGTGGCTAAGGTGGCTACAACATCTTCCTGAATACGAACTTCATCAATATCAGGTGCAACTTTCGCATCAGGTGCAACCGCACTCTCACTTGGAGTCATTGTTTCTGATGTTTCTGCGTAGGGAAAAACGGCACTCTCTACAGGATTAACAACTTCTGTTTCCTGAGGTCTTTTAGATTTACCTGTGTCTTCAACATATACAGATTCTTCAACATCACTGATTTTATCACTGGCATAGGGAGCTGTGTTCTTCATTTTCCCATCCAGCATTGTCCCTACCATATATGCACCGGCAAAAATTGTTCCTGTTAAATCAGCACCCCGCATATCGGTGTTGGCAAGGTCTGCTCCGGAAAAATTTGCTTCACGTAAATTAGCATTCTGAAGATTGGCTTCGGAAAGATTGGCGAGTGCCAATTTCGAGCGAGACAAATTAGCCCCATTAAGATTTGCACCTGAAAGATCAAAACGACTTAGATTGGCGCCACTCAAATCACATTGGGGACAACTCCTGGTCTCTATAAGGATTTTAATATTTTCTTGTACTGCAGTTGATGTAGAGAGATTTTCAGCATGAGCATGATTTGCAAGTAACGAAAGTGATAATAGAGTTAACCATGCAAATCCTGACTTTTTACAGCACCCTCTTAAGAGCTGATAGTGTCGTGGTAATACTTCCAACCAATTACGATTAAAAGCACTTTCAGTTTTCTGGTTTTTTAGAATAGAAATCAGAGAGTAACGAACAAAACAAACAAATCGCTGTAAACAAAACATAGAGGCTCCTTGTACAACAACAAATAATGGATTGAAGAATACAATTTTCTATCAGATACATACTCTATTTTTTAAATAAGAGCCAAGAATCTCATACTTCACAGAGAAAATGATTTAAAAAAACCTAAATTATACTATAATACCTCTTTTAACCTTACCAGTCAGTGATAGGATTTTCTGAAAATATTTTTTCACCGTTACTAAACAGTATTCTACAGCAATTTCCTTTTACAAACAGGACTTGCCCCCCCTCACAAATAGCTGTACTTTAGTGAAAAATTAAGTGTTGTGAAAATGTAGCGCAGCACAGTTGAGGGACATATTTTACAATTACAAATTAATACGGACTAACATTTTTTATTTTGGCTGAATTTACGATTGAATGAGTCCTCATTTATTTTTTACCGGTTTAAGAGGACATCTTTATTTGCCGGCTCATTTGATCACGTTACTGTGTATCACGTACTAGGAGGAATAGAATGGACATTAAGAATTTAGAAAAGGAACAAAATGAGGGGATTGAATCGCTGCCTTCAGATGAACGCCGTAAATTCCTGCAAATGGGGCTTGCGGTCACAGGGGTTTTCCTCGGCGGAACACTTCTTTCGCTGACTTCAGTTTCTACTGCTAAAGGTAGAAATGCTGACCCTGCAATACCAGCTGACGGGCAATACCCTTATACCAAACACTACGGTATGATCATGCGTCAGAATCATTGCGTAGGTTGTGAAAAATGCATGGATGCCTGCGTAGAAACCAACAATGTCCAAATCGGCCATGGAGCATGGAGAACAACTATCCAGGAACGACTGACCCCCCTTGATAGTGGCCGTGAAAAACGGGAATTCAGACCCATCCTCTGCAACCAATGTAACCGTCCTCCCTGTGTCCGTGTTTGTCCTACCAAGGCAACATATAAAGATCCAGAGACAGGAATTATAGTCATGGACGACAAAAAATGTATTGGGTGTAAAACCTGTATGGCTGCATGTCCATATAATGCCAGATATTATAGTCATGCCAAACATGCCATCGACAAATGCAACTTCTGTATTGATACACTTCTTGCGGCAGGAGAAAAGCAAACTGCCTGTGTCACTTCCTGTCCCGCTCATGTTCGAGTTTTTGGTGATCTTAAAGATACCAGCTCTGAAATCTACAAGTTACTACATAAACCAGACAATAAAATCTGGGTTATCCGGCCAGATTGCGGTGCATTACCAAATGTATTTTACATGAATGCATAAAAAAACCATGAGTACCATTTGCAAACTCCCTCCATACAACAAGGAGCCACACCATCATGGATACTACCGTACCTAACCTGGATTCAAGGAGAACATAAAAATGATGAAAATAATATTTATCGCTTCCGGTATTACTTTACTTGCCGGAAGCTTCCTGCTAGTCAGCAATGCAGCAGCCACAGACGATTATGACGTCAAGGCATTCGGACCTAAGAGTCCAATAGTCTGGACCAAACCCGCCAAAACATCTTTTGAACATAGACCACATACAGATGTGGCTGGCCTTGAATGCAAAGCCTGTCACGGTGAAATATTTGCCATGCAGCGAGGTGTTGCTCAAAAAACCGGGAAATTCACCATGGCATCCCTCGCCGATGGCATGTTTTGTGGGGCCTGTCATGATGGCAAAAGAGCTTTTGCTTCCGACACTAAATGTGCAGCATGTCATAAAATACCTGACGATCCAATTGTATGGACAAAACCTGTTAAAGCAGTTGTTTTTTTTCATGAAACCCATGGCGAAAAATCTGACCTGAAATGTGTTTCCTGCCACGATGGAACGTTCCCCATGCAAGTAGGAGTTGCCGAAAAGTCTTCAAACTTCACCATGAAATCCATTTATGAAGGTAGATACTGTGGTGCATGTCATGACGGTGACACTGCCTTTGCCGCCAACACTCGCTGTAACACCTGTCACATTGGTAGGAAAGGTTACGATCGCCTGATGGGGCGTGATCCATACGCTGAAAAGGATGGCCATTGATTCTTGTATTGATACAATTCATTCAACAAACAATGATAAAAAGTAGAAAATATTTTTTAAACTCATCAGGCTTTTCGCTTGATACAATATCAGTGCAGGAGAAAAAAAATGGCGAACAACTCACTAACAAAAATTTTTAGCCAAACGGAGGATACTCGCTTGGCAACACCTGGTATAAACTGGGCTATGCTTATATTCTTAATTATTTCAATAGTCGGTCTTGGACTCGGAGCATCGAGTTTTATCGTCGGGCATGAAGCTGTTTACAATAATACCCGCGAAGTTCCATGGGGATTAATAATTGCGACCTATGCATTCTGGGCAATTACCTCTACAGGACTTTGTATTTATGCTGCCATCTCTCATCTTTTTGGCGGCACACGCATGGCGATAGTCAGTAACAGAATGGTATGGATGTCAATTATCTGTATTATGGCTGCTTTTGCAACAATTGGTGTTGAGATTGCAAGCCCTCACACAATGATCATCTACAACATTCTTTCACCAAACCTTACTTCTAACATCTGGTGGATGGGAACACTGTACGGAATAGCTGTTGGTTGTATGATTCTTGAGTTCTTTGGTCTCATAAAAGGATTCGCCCGTTTTGCTGTGGTCTTTGGAACAATTGCTGCTATCGCTGAAGTATTTGCCAATAGCTGTTTAGGCGGTGTTTTTGCAACTCTTCCTGCCAAACCATTTTGGTATGGTGGCCAGCTTCCAATCTACTTCTTAACTGCAGCTTTTCTTTCAGGTGCAGCAGCAACTATTCTATTCAACTATCTTGCCTACAAAATAAGAGGTGTTGAAATGAGTGCGGCTGTGAAAAGTGCTATGCACAGTGCCGGCAAAGCAATGACACTCGTGCTTATACTCTACTCTGTTGCCACTTTCTGGCGCCTTATAATGTTCTTTGTTGGTGGTACAGAACTTGGCAGAATTGCTGCCGAGGCATTAATCACTGGTCCCCTTTCCTTTTTCTTCTGGTTTCTTGAAATTGGCATTGGTCTTCTTATCCCAATGATACTTATCATCATTTTTCGTCTTCAGAATGTCGCCATTATGGCAACAGCAGGGTTCTTGATCCTTGTTGGTCAGTTTTTTGCTCGTTACAACATGGTTGCTGCAGGACTTCTTGTCCCTGGAACTCCTGGATGGGACAATGCTCCAACCTATTTAGATTATGTACCATCACTTATTGAGTGGGCAGTTATTGTTGGATCCATCGCTGTTGTCTGCTTAGGTTTCCTTATTGGCGAACGAGTCTTTGGAAAGATCTTTGACCAGAAAGAACATCACTGATTGCTGTATATTTACTGTAACAGCACCCAGGACATCCTGTGTGCTGTTACAACATCGGAGCTTTTTGAAACTCTTTTGTTTACCAGTGAGTAGTTACAATCTGATAGAAAAGGTTGGCAATGTTGATACTGCTGTTTAAATCACAGGTGAGTCTGGTACAGATAAAGAACTAGCCGCTGAACTTTCTAAAAAGAATCCTGGGCAATAAAAGCAAAGCTGCACGCATGCTCAACATTGATAGATCAACCCTCAATCGTAAAATGCAACGAATGAACATTGCCCTGACCTTGCCAAACCTACCACAACGAACATAAGCAAATTGTAGCATTTATGTAGTGTGCTACTTATTATCATTACGTTTCCAAACCCATGGCGGTACTGGAGATGGATCCCGCCAAAGTCCAATCCGGTTGTTTCGTGCCCTTTTCTCGTATCCATACCATTTATTACAAATAGCTTCTTTACAATAGTAAATATGAACCCAGGCAAAACCATTTTTTAGTAATTCCTCATTAAGAGATCTTCCATCAGCCATGGTTACAGATGCAATCATTCGTCCATAATCATCCCAATCCTTAATCTCTAACTGAACAGATGTATTTTTAACAAGACGTGTGGTGAATTTTTTAGCGGCCCTGGAATACGCTTGATAATATTCTGGAGTATCAATTCCCCAAAGCCTGACCTTGATACTTTTTGATTTAAAAATAACTCTTATGGTATCCCCATCAATAATTTTGGTTACTTTTACGCTGTGTTGTTGACCTGCGACAGATGGATATGGTAAAAAGGTCAGAGAACCGATGACTAAAAGGAATACAGTAATCCTGATAGTGTGAACATACATTTTTCTTTGAGCATTTAGTGGTTTCATTATAATTAGTATTTAACTCCTGTAAAATAAACTTCTCTTTCTTCATCAATTCAATCAGGAACGGGAACGAAATAAGTTGAGAATATCGGAGTCTGCGCTTACCTTACCTGCGATGCATTTTTTTCCGACATCTGTACTTGGAATAACTTTGCATATTACCTGTATGTACCATTTCTTCAAGTGCAGGTGAAGGAACAAGCAGGTAAGAGCGGCTAGGCCCGGAGATGTTCAAGTTGTTTCGTGTACGTTCCTTAGCCCCTGATCAGGGTTATAGAAACAAAATGTTTCACAAGACGTTCGCTGAGCAAATATGAGCATTATTTTATCGTCCCACAACTCTACTATCTGAATTTATTTATAAAAAGAATAAAAAGGTGCTTGTTATTATTTCTCAGCCTGTGATAAGATTTAGATACAATAAAACATTAATAATGTAAAACTGCTGGAACTTCTGTTCACCCTGAATTTATTTATTGAACAACTGCTCTTTTATGACAAACACTGACAACAAGCTTTCTCAATCTGAAGAAGAAACACGTAACTTTCTGCTCAGTCTTTCTCTGTTCGACAGCTTTAACGTAAACGAACTCACACTGCTGGCCAGACACATGAGCTTCATTCACTTACAACGCGGTGAGTTTCTTTTTCTTGAAGGGGAAAAAGGTGATTTCCTGGGGTTTGTTGTACAGGGCGTCCTTGAAGTATTAAAAAAGTCTGAAACTGGTGAAAATATCGTCATCGCACGCCTTGCCAAAGGGAGTTCCATTGGTGAAATGGCACTTATTGACAAATCACCCAGGTCAGCAACAGTAGTTTCGCGACAACCGACGACTATGCTCACATTGACTTCCAAGGGATTCGACAAACTCCTGGAAAAATCTCCATCTACAGGAGTTAAGATCATCCAAAAAATCTCAAGACTCTTAAGCCTAAACATGCGCAGAACATCCAGTAAACTTGCCGACTTGTTACAGCTGTACCCAATATAAAACTCTCTTCATCCCGTTAAACAATTCCGACTAATAAAATGCCAGCATACCCCACCATACTTTTTGCAGACCGTACTCCTGAAAAACAGATTACCTGTATGCAACTCTTTGAGGAATATGCACCCTCAAATGTGTCCTTCTGTTCAGACTCCGCTGGTCTTTTCGCAAAGATAGAATCCCTTCATCCAGATATTCTTTTTCTTGAGCTTCTGCTTAGTCCTGAACAGGAGAGCATAGCGATGCTCGACTCTATTCGGGAGAATTATCCAGATCTTCTAGTTATTGCAGCTATTCCACATGAGAATCATGACCTGGAACAGGAAATCATAAAACGTAACCTTTTCTTCTATGTCAGTACACCATATGAGGCCGGAGAAATACAACTCGCACTGAAACGTTCAACCACAAAGCTTAATTGCAACACCCATGCTCATGCTCCCCCCCATGCAACTGACCCTGCAAAAAGACTCCCCCCTTTTTATGGAATAATCGGTGAAACGCGAGTAATGCAGAAGTTGTTTACTCTCATTACTAAAGTTGCAGAGGATGATTTTGCAACAGTTCTTGTGCGTGGAGAATCAGGGACAGGAAAAGAACTGGTTGCAAAAGCTATTCATCTTCATTCCAGCAGAAAGGGTAAAAATTTTGTTCCGGTAAATTGTGCTGCCATTCCTGACGATCTTCTTGAAAGTGAATTATTTGGCTACACCAAAGGTGCTTTTACCGGTGCTGCACAAAATAAAACCGGAAGAATTGAATATGCCGACAAAGGAACTCTGTTTCTCGATGAAATAGGAGACATGAAGCCATCCTTGCAAGCTAAACTCCTACGAGTGCTTCAGGAAAAAGAATTTGAGCCTGTAGGGAGCCTTAAAGCAACTCCTGTTGACACTCGTATAGTTGCAGCAACCCATTGTGATCTTGAGAAAATGGTATCAGAAGGAAAGTTTCGTGAAGATCTCTATTATCGGCTTTCAGTTATTCCTTTAACTATCCCCCCCCTAAAAGATCGAATAGAAGATATTCCCATATTGCTCGATTCTTTTCTTAAGTTGCACGCTACCAAAAGAGGCAGGAAAAAGTTCACGATTCCCATTTCTGTTATGACGGCTCTTCTCTCGTACGAATGGAGGGGGAATGTTCGAGAACTTGAAAACCTCGTTCAACAACTAGCCATACTGTGTAGTGGGAAAGAAATTCAACTTGAAGATCTGCCTGAACGCCTTCTACTGGATTATAAACCTGATGAAGTGGATCATGATACGATTGCAACAATCCTTAAACAAGCATCAATGGATGCCGTTCTCCACGACACCACACAAAAACCATCAAAAACCGTTATGCCGTCAAAAGATGAATGGGAAGATGGGCAGGTGGATTTTAAAGAACTAATCAATGATTATGAAGCTCAATTAATAATTAAGGCCATGAAAATGACCGATGGGAATAAAAAAGAAGCAGCAAAATTGTTGAATTTAAAACGAACCACCTTGCTTGAAAAGATTAAAAAGAAGAATTTACAGGGTATGTGGGAATAATAACATTTGCATTACCCCGCCCCAAGCACTAACCGACGAAGGTTAAACTCAAACGGAACTTGAAATTATCGACCATTTTTTCACGAAGACGTGTGCGACTGGGGAGGCGACGAACGATTTACTACGTGATTTTATATGGTTGACTTGGTGATAAGTGCCTGTTCCCTTTTTCTATCATCTATGAATATGTCGGAAAATAAGAGCCATTTGTGTTCGACTGCTCCTAAGTGTTACCCCTGGGTAATTTTCACCAAAGCCTCTTCATAACGTGCTTTTGTTTTATCAATAATGTCCCTGGGTACTTTAGGTGCAGGAGGATTTTTGTCCCAATCAAGTGTTGCAAGGTAATCGCGCAGAAACTGTTTATCAAAGCTTGGTTGACCTCTCCCAGGCTTATACTTATCGAGTGGCCAGAAACGGGAAGAGTCTGGTGTCAACACCTCATCTATCAGGATCAACTCACCATTTAGCATGCCGAGTTCAAACTTAGTGTCCGCAATGATAATGCCCTTGGATCTTGCGTAATCTGCTGCCTTGCTATAAAGCTTCACACTTATATCTGATATTTTTTGAGTTTGTTCTTTTCCAAGCAGATCTTCCATTGTGCTGACAGAGATGTTTTCGTCATGATCACCAAGATCAGCTTTGGTTGAAGGGGTGAAAATCACTTCAGGAAGCTTATCTGACTCTTGCAAGCCTGATGGAAATTCAAAGCCACAGACAGTTGTATCCTTCAGATACGCTTTCCAGAATGATCCGGAAATATATCCGCGAACAATACATTCGACACTTAATGGCTGGGTTTTATGAACAAGCATTGAACGGCCATCAAGCTCAGCACTATACGGTTTACAGAGTTCAGGATATTCATTTACATCTGCGGTAATCAGATGATTAGGAACAACATCGCCAAGCAAATCAAACCAGAAAAGAGAGAGTTGAGTAAGTACCTTACCTTTACCAGGGATTGCATCAATCACGACATCAAAAGCTGAGATACGATCAGTAGCTACCATCAGCAATTTATCGTCATGCCCAGGGATTGCGTACATATCCCGAACTTTTCCACGATGTACAAGTTCCAAGCCTTCATAGTCTGTTTCCAACACTGATTCACTCACTTATATTCTCCTTTGTAAAAAAAATGGGGCAAGATTTATTTAACGAGAAATGAATCTGTCCCCTTTTCTGTCAATTAAATTCTTATGACGACGAGAAGATATATACTTAATTTTCACTCAATTTTTCTTTAATCCACTTAGGATCTCTCCTAGTGTCCAGAACAGCGGAAATCACGGCTACATTATCAATAATGTCATAATAGATGGCACAGGAAAATTTGCTAGCCAACAATCGGTAAAAGCCAAACTGTTTCATATGAATACCGGCATAAAAAGACAGAGAGCCAATATCGACATAGAGGGTACTAAGAAAATAATCACCGAGGCCTAGTTGTTTTCCTTCGTAGAACCTAGCCTCGACTATTAGATCCTCTTTAGCTTTCGCCAGAAGTGTTACTTGCATAGAGCTTCTTTCTTTATTTTCTCTTTCAGCTCATCGGACCAATCAAGTATTTCCGCTTGACCGCTTTCGATCTCTGCTCTACGTTCTGCAAGAATTGGCTCATGCCAATCCGGGCTTTCAAGCTCTTCTTCATTTTGACGAAGGTCACCCCAAATACGCTCAAGTAAATCAAGCTTTTGAGCTTGGTTGTATTGCTCTAAAGGTAATTCTATCTTTTCCATGTTCACCTCTGCAATCTTGTTTTTTGTTTTGTCTGGTAGTCATAAATCACGTTGTTTAAGTTACTTAAAACTTATCACGTTTAGACTAAATGTCAATTGCTATAGGATCTAACTTTATATTCAGAAAAAAGGCACCGATTTATTGTAACCGTTCACCACAAATGCTGATTTACAGTAAACTTGGTTTCGTAAGCATTCACCAGGTAAGCGTAGACTCCGTGCCTCAGATTTGTTCAAGCAGGACGCCGCAGTGTACGATTTTGTACATAAGGCGGCTCGATCGGACAAATATGGGGTGCTGGTGAACGCTTACCAAAATCTTTATCATAATTTTTCGGTAAAAAGTGCCAGCCATGTAGCAATGAACAAAGCCAGACTGATAAAACCGTTCATTGAGAAGAATGACATCTGAATCCTGGATAAATCATTTGGATTCACAATCCAATGTTGATAAAACAAGGCACATGCTGCTATAAATACACCGATATAATAAAGACCATTTAAGTTTGCCTGTAGACCGGTGAGAACAAACAGAATAAATGCCAGTACATGAAAACCGGCGGCCAAGCGAAAGGCATTACGTTGTCCAATTCTTGAAGGCAACGAATGAAGTCCGGTTTTCTTATCAAACTCTGCATCAAGACAGGCATAGACGGTATCAAAACCAGCCACCCAAAAGAGAACTCCTGCTGAAAGTGCCCATGGGTATGATGCAAGGCTTCCCTGGATCGCTACCCAGCCGCCAAGCGGAGAAAATGCCAGGGCAACACCTAATACCAGATGGCACAGAGAAGTAAAACGTTTGGTGAGAGAATAAAAAAGAGTTAGTCCTAAGGCAAAAGGAGCAAGCTGAAAAGTTAAGGAGTTTAAAGACCATGCGGCATAAAAGAATACAAGCCCTGCTGCAATAACCATCCCCCAGGCTTCAAAACTACTCACAGCACCGGATGGAAGAGCACGCTCTGCAGTCCGGGGATTAGCTCCGTCAAACTTTGCATCCACAATGCGGTTAAATCCCATGGCGCAGGTTCGTGCTCCAACCATTGCAAGGATTACAAACAGAAAGCTGCGCCACTCAGGAACGCCACGTGCGCCAAGAAAGGCACCAATAAAAGCAAAAGGCATGGAAAAGATGGTCAATTTGAATTTGATCATCTCTAGCAGGATGGAGATCTTCTTAAACATTAGTCATCATCCCCCATCATTCCCCATCTCTTACGCCCTTTCATTTTGAGGCCAAGCTGATCTCCTAGTCGCCATGAAAAAGTCATTGCAGCCTCTTCCAGACTTTCAGGTTTCAAATAAAAACCCGGATGCGGAGGACAAATAGTGGCACCGGCATCATGGGCATTAAGCATATTTTTCAGATGAGTTCTATTTAAAGGAGTTTCTCTGGTAACAAGAATGAGCTTTTTATTCTCTTTAAGCATCACATCAGCTGCCCGATGGATAAGGTTGGATGTAATCCCGGTTGAAATTGCAGCAAGTGTTCCCATTGAGCAGGGAATAACCACCATGGAATCGTAGTCGGCTGAACCTGATGCCGGAGCGGCTGTAAAATCTTTGCAATCAAACCATTTTGTTACCGCCGGAAGATTTCTTGAATCTTTTTTATGTTCAAGTTCCAGAACTTTTTCACCTGCCTCCGAACAAATACCATGAACAGTAACGTTATTTTCCCGTTCAAGCATTTTAAGAAAAGATTGTACATAAAGCATGGCTGAAGCACCAGTAACTGCCACAAGTATTTTTTTCATTTTTTTCCTGCCTTTAACTTGCAAATATATTTAATGGGACAGATTTTGGAGATGCCTCATTTCGATCAATCAAATATTGAAAGAATGTTTCCAATGCTAATTGCTTGCGTTCTCCAAGGCCATACTCAATGGCCATCAGGTACACATAGCACTCATCAGGATGCATGGGAATACGAGGTGCCACAGTTTCACAGATAGATTCGAGATGTTTCCTCCCCTCCCCTTTGCAAAATAGAAATTCACGATGAATGGCAGAAACAATTTCTGGATACCCACGACAAAACTCTTCACGCACTGCACATACTGCAAAGACAAAGGGTAAACCTGTGTACTGACACCATACTTCTGCAAGATCAAGTTTATAGGGGAACTCATTACTGGCTGATAATCGCAGCGCCTCGTCTCCAATGGCTAAAATAGCTCCAGATTCAGCAGCTTTCCGGCCAGTAACATCCCCGACTTCATATTTAGGATACACATGAAAAAACTCTTCAAGAAGTATTTTAACAAGGCTGATGGATGTCTCTGATTGCCCACTCAGAAGCACATATTGATCGTTCAACCTATTTGGGGCAACTCTTGAAAAAAGGAATACGGAACCGACAGAACCATTTGCACTTATGGAAAGATCAGAGAGAATTCGATACTCCTCGGGGCGTACGCCATACTCATACGATGAGACAAAACCAAGATCCAACTCACCGTTGGCAAGCATTCTATTTAAGGTTGAAGGGGGAGCCTCAACAACATGCCAATTCTGTGGATGGGTACGAGTCTTCCAGGTCTCATAAATCGGTGCAGTATTGATATAATTCACCATACCGATACGTACTTTTCTCATATAAATTTTTTCCACGAGTCCATAATTTTCATCTCATTACAACCACTGTACTGATTCCGGTTTACCACTTATCGTTAATCGTTCCAGGAGCTGTTCAGAACTTTCAACATCATCATATTCTTTGTCTTGAATGTGGAGAAACCTAGCCGTTTTTCCTGCTTCGAGGCTGCCATAATCGTTAGCACGCCCCATGGCTCTGGCTCCACCAATTGTTGCCATGGAAAGAATACTTTCTGGAGATACAGCGGGGTGTTCTTTTCCTAACAGTGCCATCTCCTGCCACAAATCAATGCTTGGATTTGAAGCAATTGAATCAGTGCCTAGCGCAGGAAGGATTCCATGATCAAGCAAAGCTTGTAATCGAACTGTTCCAACGGAAAGAAATTTATTACTTCCAGGGCAAAGGCAAATATGAGCTCCAGCATCTGCAATAATCTTTATTTCTTCATCATTCAAATGAACACAATGGACACAAATGGTTTTTGAATCAAGAATTCCTAATCGCTGTAAGTACTCCACCACAGTACTGCTGTCAATTCCAGGAATTGGAAAAGGAGAATCAGAGCCTGTTCGATCTTTTAAAAACCGGGCAAAACAGCCTTCACCTTTACTCAATAAAAGACCTTCATCAAGGTTTTCAGCAAGATGGAATGAAAACAGTTGCTCCTGGTTCCGGCATCTGTTTTTTATAACTTTAAGAAGGTTTGGAGATGTGGAATAGGGAGCATGTGCTGTAACAGACAGTTCTACAGGAAAGTGTTCAATAGCTTCAATGGCTTTTTGTGTTGCAGCTTTCGAAGGGCCAAGCATTTCATATAGAGAATGTATTTCTAAGGGACAGGAATCAAATTTTCCTATATCAATATTGCCGACATCAAGCATTAAACCAATAGCATCAAACATTATTGGAAAAATATTTTTACAATTACTATCCACAATCGGTCAGCATATTGAAAGAAATATGGACAGCCCTAATTCTATTGGTCTAGCATTGATGGATGATATTTATTCTGGGATTTTAATGAGCGCATCACCTGATGTTCCTTCTGAACAGGTTCAATTGCACCTGTTAAGTTGTACCAGTCAGGTTCACCTCTTCCTCCTTCTGCAGAAGGATGTTGTAACTGAGAGCGGGGCAATTGCAACTGATGAAGCTGTCTGAAATAGATCATGAGGAATTGATTTTGGAATAGTGGAAACTAATATTGCCTGTGATAAACAGTAATAATATTTTAAAAGGCCTGCTTCTAAAAAGAGCAGGTCTTTTTTTTGTTTACCTGACATGGCGGGTAAATAATTTTTCGAAAAATTCTTTTTTGGGGGAAATTATGAAAACCGAAAGGGGAAGACTCAAGTGCGTGGCTGTTATTCTATAATTTTTATTAGCTGTGAGTGAAAGACTATTGAGGAAAACAATCCCGCAACAAAAGCAATAATTCATTTGATCGTCCACAATCCAATTTATGCATAATATTGGTTCGATGTACGCGAACTGTTTTGGGACTGATAAAAAGTGTTTCTCCTATCTCATCAGGGGTCATCCCCTGGCCAAGTAGATTTGCGATCTCATATTCCCGTGGTGAAAGAATGGAGAGTGCTCCTTTTTCAGTATCACCACTCAATAGTTGCGCCTCCATGTTTTGCGGAAGTGATTTGCTGAGGAATATCCGCCCCTGTACTGCTTCACGGACTGCCTTGAAAAGGTCTCTGATCGCATCAGCCTTTAATACATAGCCCTTTGCACCTGCTTTAAATGACCGATAGATAATGTCGGTACTCTGGTGCATGGAATAAATGATGATGATTGTATTCTCAGACAGGGCTTTGATATATGGAATAAGATCAATGCCACTGATTCCAGTCATGGTGATATCTAGAATTACCACATCCGGTTTTAATTCCTTTATCAAAGGAAGGGCAGTAGCGGCAGTATCTGATTCACCAACCACATGCATATCAGGTTGTTTTTTTAAGACAGAGGTAACTCCGTGACGAATAACAGGATGATCATCAATTATAACTACAGAAATCTTTTCCACTGTTCCTTACTCCGACTCGTATTGTTTGCTAACAGAGCAATATTACAATCTATATAACCATCGTACCAAAATGTTTAGCTGAATGTCAAAGAATTTATCTATGTCTTTATTTGCCAGATTCCAGGAAATAGGGTAAATGAAAACACATGGATAAACCCTTCGAACTCATTGCACCTTTTGAAGCCGCCGGAGATCAGCCGGAAGCTATTGCCACCATTACCAGTGGAATTGAATCAGGTGCCAGAAGCCAAGTACTGCTAGGTGTTACAGGCTCCGGAAAGACCTTTACAATGGCCTCTGTTGTTGAAAAAGTGCAGCGACCCACTTTGATAATTGCACCCAATAAAACGCTTGCTGCTCAGCTGTTCTCTGAATTTAAAGAATTGTTTCCTCATAACGCCGTGGAATACTTCGTTTCTTATTACGATTATTATCAGCCGGAAGCATATATTCCGTCTTCTGATACCTATATAGAAAAAGATTCTGCAATCAATGATGCCATTGACAAAATGCGTCACTCCACCACACGTTCCCTGTTGACCCGGCGTGATGTAATAATTGTTGCATCTGTCTCATGTATTTACGGACTTGGTTCCCCCGAAGAATACAAAAACATGCATCTTTTTCTTAAGACCGATGAAGAGTTTGTACCGGAACAGGTGCAAAGGCGATTAGTTTTCATGCTTTACGAACGAAATGATGTCTCCTTTCATCGTGGGACATTCAGGGTTCGTGGTGATGTGATTGATATCTTTCCGGTTCATGAAGAAGAACGGGCTATCCGCCTGGAATTCTTTGGTGATACCGTTGAGTCCATTTCTATTATTGACCCTCTACGTGGTGTCGTACTCGAACGTTTAGAGGAATATACGGTTTTTCCAGGTAGTCACTTTGTTACTTCCAAAGATAGACTGCAAACAGCCATGGAAACAATTAAAATTGAACTGAAAGAACGGCTCGATTATTTTCACACTGAAAACAGACTCGTGGAATTGCAACGTCTTGAACAGAAGACCATGTTTGATTTGGAAATGATTCAGGAACTTGGATATTGTAACGGAATTGAAAATTACTCAAGACATCTCACCGGAAAAGAACCTGGGCTCGCACCCCCCAATCTACTCGATTACTTTGATAAAGATTATCTCCTTATCATAGATGAATCTCATATCGGGGTTCCTCAGTTAAACGGAATGTATAATGGAGACAGATCCCGTAAGAAAACGCTTGTTCATTATGGCTTCCGTTTACCTTCAGCGCTCGATAATCGGCCGTTGCGTTTTGAGGAGTTTCAGGAACGAATTAATCAGATTGTGTATGTCTCTGCAACTCCCGGCGCCTTTGAGATTGAAGAAGCGGAAGGGCGGCTTGTGGATCAGATTATCAGACCCACCGGGCTTCTTGATCCAAAAATTGAGGTTCGACCAGCCTCAAATCAGGTTGATGATCTTTTAGAGGAAATCAGGCTGCGGACTGATCGAAACGAAGCTGTTCTTGTCACCACCCTGACAAAACGAATGGCAGAAGATCTTACAGATTATTATGAAAAACTAGATGTTCAGATTCGCTATCTCCACTCTGATATTAAAACTCTTGAACGAATCGAACTGATCAGAGATCTGCGAAAAGGTGATTATAATGTTCTGGTAGGGATTAATCTTTTGCGGGAAGGTCTTGATATCCCGGAGGTATCTCTGGTTGCTATACTGGATGCGGATAAAGAAGGCTTCCTGCGTTCAGAACGATCTCTTATTCAAACCTGTGGTCGGGCAGCACGAAATGCAGAAGGTCGGGTTATTCTTTATGCTGATGATATGACCGGTTCCATGGAACGAACCATAGAAGAAACAGAAAGGCGCCGCGTGATACAGAAAGCTCATAATAAGGAGCATGGGATTACCCCGCAGACCATTCGCTCAACTGTGAAAGATTCCATCCAGAAACATCTTAAGGCCAGTGGTTATCAGGCTGCTGACGATCATGCAAACGGATTATTAGCCGCTGCGGAAGAGCTTCCAGTGTATTATAGTATGGGTGAGCTTGAAAGAGAGATTAAAAAACTGGAAATTGAGATGCAGGCTGCTGCTAAAGAACTGGCATTTGAAGTGGCGGCAGCCCTTCGCGACAGAATTAAAGCGCTTCGAAAACTGGAGATCGAAATAGGATGAAAGAGGGGTTCTGGTATGCGGTTTCTTTGCGGGTAGTACCGACGATTTTTGTCTGGTTTGTGAAAGTTTTGTTTGCGACCTGCCGCATTACAATTCATGGGCAGAAGTATCGGGATGAGCTGAGAGATCGAGACATTCCAGTTGTTGGCAGTATATGGCATTACGCAATTATTTTCATTTTATACTATATGCGTAAAGAGAGCGGTGTGGCCATGGTCAGTGCCAGCAAAGATGGAGAGTACATTAGCCGGATTGCTCAGAAGATAGGTTTTGCAACTGTCAGGGGGTCACGAAATAAGGGTGGGTTACAGGCCATGAAATCTTTGATACGTTATATGAAGCAGGGACGAAATGGAGCCATAGTTGCTGACGGCTCACAAGGACCTGCACGTGTCGCCCAGGCAGGGCCCATTGTCCTGGCAAGTCGTGCCGGAGCAGCGGTTCTCCCAATGCTCTGGTCCTGCAGCCGTTATAAGCGCCTTGGCTCATGGGATGGAACCTCATTACCAATGCCTTTTTCCCGTATAGATCTCTTTTTTGCTGAACCCTTTGATGTTCCGCCAAAGATCAAGTCGGAGGAAATAGAGAAATATCGTGTTCTGCTGGAAAACCGTCTCAATGATCTGTATAGAGAGGCATGGGCACTACAAGGTAAAACTGAACATTAATAAACTCTAATAGCTACCAGAACAGAAGAATATGATAAAAGGAATTGTAGTAGCAGGTCTTGCAGGAGGATCTGGAAAAAGTGTAGTAGCGGTTGGTTTAACTGCGGCTTTGGCTCGTCAGGGGAAGGTGGTTGTTCCTTTTAAAAAAGGGCCGGATTATATTGATGCTGGCTGGATGAAACTTGCTGCCGGGAAAAATTGTTACAATCTTGATCCCTATTTAATGAGTGCTGAGAGTATAAAAGCCTCATTTCTTACCCACAGTGAAGGCGCTGATGTAGTTGTTCTGGAGGGAAATCGTGGTTTGTATGATGGTGTAAATAGTGATGGCGGTTACTCCACAGCCGAATTGTCTCTTTTGCTCAATCTCCCTGTATTACTTGTGGTGAACTGTAGCAAGACCACACGAACTGTTGCAGCCATGGTACTTGGTTGTTTAAAACTCGATGAACGTATAGATATTCGCGGCGTAATTTTAAATCAGATTGGAACAAAACGGCATCAATCCGTCATCACCCAGGCAGTTGAAAAATATACAGGAATCCCTGTCCTTGGTGCTATTCCAAGGATGAAACGTGACATCTTCCCAATGCGTCATCTGGGTGTTACGCCGCATCAGGAATATGAAGGGAGTGATGAGGCCATGCAATTGCTTGCTGAAACAGCAACTGAACATCTTGATCTTGATAGAATCCAGGAAATAATGGCTCCGATTGGTGTAAAAAAAGGTATTGCTGCAAAAAA
>JAFLJO010000111.1 GCA_022712975.1 Desulfocapsa sp. | reverse complement strand
CCTGGGCACTCATCAAAATGGTGTGCTTTTCTTTCTGGCTAAAATGTCTCTTCTTGGTCATGTCATTCTCCTTCATAATTGCAGGAGAAAGTGTTACCTTGTTTGTATGTGAAATCTACGGTTTTATACTAGCCGAAACATGTAATTGATGAGGAAACGCTACACTCTTCCTGTGCAGTTTTAAGCCAGTGAAGTGGATACCCCCTTTTTGCACCATCCTTCATCAGCTGAATAGAAGTTGCAGAGGTGATGGCAGATGTCAGGGCCTCAGCAAGCGACCCATCGTCTCCTTCGATTGTACCAATACTCAACGTCCAAAGATGCACATCTTCAGGAAGCAAGGCCACCGGGTGCAATTACAAGTGTGGGAAATCACGGGTGCAATTAAATGTGTGTGGTAATTTTTAGATAGTCTCACACATTTAATTGCATCCTATAAGAAGAAGACGAACGGGGAAAATATTTTCTGCAAAAAGTTATAAATACGCTTCGGTGAAACTCAGTTTCCAAAAAATCTTGAGGCAGACATCTGATACACGAAAGACTCAGATCGTTCGGCCACACCATCCTCAAGAACCAGCTGAATAAAGGGAATATCTCCCAGAACCTGACGATGTTTTTTATGCTGGTATTCAATGGATGAGCGGGAAAGTTTAATTTCAACAAGCAGCCATGGCCTAGCCTCGCGAGTAACAAGAAAATCAGTCTCTCGACCATCTCGATCACGGATATAAAAAAGATCAAAATCACCGTATCCGGCATCCTGCCAATAATCTATTTTACTCTTCAACTCTACGGCAACATAATTCTCAAACCTGCCTCCTTCTGATGCTGCTCTGGTCCAGTCATAAAAATACGCTTTTTTCTCCTTTTTTAAAGAACGGGCAATCTTGTTGGTGTAAGGAGAAATCCTGAAGATAAGGTAGCCGAGCTCCAACGCTGTAAAGTAATTAGCAGCTGTGGCAAAACTACAGTTCAGCTCTCCAGCAAGATTATTAATCGACAGAGGCGAGCCTATCCGTTCAGGCAACAGAAGCATGAGTACAGCTGTCTTTTCAATGTCTTTAATGCGGGTAATTTCCCGTAGATCTTCACGTATCAAACTATCCAGATACCCTGACTGCCACCTTGTAAAAAATCTATCCTTTGCCAACAGAAGAGGTTCCGGAAAGCCACTAAAACGGAGAAGAACTTCCAGCTCATCCTGCCGGTACACAGGTGTATCCAAACATATTTGTATTATATCGTCACTGCTTTCAGGCGGTGGAACAGGGGGAAGACCTACAAATTCACCAAGGCTTACAGGGTTAAGACGAAAACTGAGATAACGCCCAGCCAGACTATCTCCACTTTGACGCATCATATCAAGCCGGGCAGAACCAGTTACAATAAACTGTAGCTCTTCATGGTAACTATCAAAAAAATCCTTCAGAATATTTTTCCAGCCCGGGTACTTATGGATCTCATCCATACACACCCATCGTTTTCCATTTCCACAGGGTGGAACATTATATATATCTCTTATAAAAAAATGGCTGTCCCGTATATACGCATCGCGGATCTTACGGCTATCCCAGTTGTAGTATAGACTGTCTCCTGAATATCTGGAAATAAAATCCCTGGCAATGGTAGTCTTGCCGCACTGCCGGGGCCCGGCAATAAAGCGCATCTGACGACCGAACTCACCCGAAAAGGCTATTTCTTGGACATAACGTGATATTTCCATGATGTATGCATAGACTATTTGGCAGATGATGGCAAGGCAATTTTAGATGTTACTTTAAAGTTGCCATGGCAATTTTGGAGCCGTTTGAGGATTGGGATTGGGGTCGGACCAAGCTAAGTACATGGATACTAATGTGATTTGAAGTGGCAATATAATTTAGAACACAAAATGCCTTGTGGAGCATTTCCGGTTTACGGATTAGGGAGAAATGTTTGATTAGATCGTTGGACATTGGATGTATGTAAAAGATTTATCACCGCAGAGGAGCAGAGAACGCTGAGAAAAGGCTTTTAAAAAAGCTCTGCGTCCTCTGCGCCTCTGCAGTGAAATATATCTGAACTATAGATCAATACATTTTATTTCCACAATTAGGACAGAAATTCTCAGCACTATCCACCTTCTGTTTACATTTAGAACAGATCTGCACCTTGCCAGCCCCGGCCTGTGTCGCCACACTCTCCCCTTGACCGGACCTTGCCCTGGTAGCAGCCACATTCCCCATCTGATCCATGGCCCGATCCGACATCCGCTCCATCCGATCTGCAGCTGACCGTTCCACGTCAACGGCACCCTGCTGTTGACCGGACATGGCCTGCATCCCCTGGGAAAACATGCGCTCGGTTCTATCTGCCGACTTTTCGTGTGCAGCAGCAACCTTATCTGAACTGGCATCCATCTGGCTCATCATGCGCTCATACAGAGCTTTTGTTTCATCATTCTGCGTGCTCCTTGCCCGCTCTTCCAATGCCTTTCCTAAGGCTGATGGATCATTCATGGCCATGATCTCTTCGGCTGACAGCCCTTTTAAGGTCTGGCTTTTTGCAAGATCACAAAGGAGACGACAACTATCCTGACACAGGGGGATACCGGGATGTTGAAAATAATTTTGATCTTCTGTGGCTAGGACGGCATTGATTAAATCAGATGGAAACTGTTTATAGGTTCTTGGAATACGAATCTCCCAAATTCGATCAACGAACCAGATAAGCGTGAGAGGGCCAGAGTGAGGGAAACAATTTTCTCATTATTAGTCAAATCTATAATATTGCGAACAACGGGGCCATCGAGTTCTAACATTACAAACTGTGGATCATTATTCTCATTGCCAGGTGTTGCCAGATAGAACTGATTTCCATCTACAAAGAACTGCTTCACTGCAACTGTTTTAGAGCTGTGGCGCACATAACCGAGTTCTTTTAACCTCTCCAAAAAGCTGACAGCGTCAAGATCAGTTCCCGGTTTCAGAGTGTAAGCTGCCGTTCGAAGCTGATGGTATTGGGCAGTAAGACTTTGGTCGATCAGTGCTGTTAAATTCGCATATTTCCCTATGGCTGGCATGGCGAAATACCCCATGACTGCCAACACCAGAAGGCCAGAAAGGGCAGAAATAATCAAAAAATGTTTAAAGAAAGGAAACTTCCTGCGAACACGTATCTTTTTTTTCTTCTTTTTTACGGAACATTTTCCCTTTAATTCAGGCCCATTGCCAATCCGAATATCGCTTACACTCATACCCATGACAGTTCCTTCAATCAAGCCTTATGGCTGCCATACATCCATGTCAACAGATCTCCAGGAAACCTGCTGGCCTATTGCATACATCCCTCTTCCAGAGGGATATATTATTTACCAATAAACAAGACGCCCAGGAATTGGTTTTTCTGCAAACAACATTCTTCATGTCCACTGACAAAATATATCCCAGCTTAGACAGCGTTTTAAAGTAACGACAAAGGCCGTCAACCCCATGGGGGTGACGGCCTTTTTACTTTTTAGGAGCATCGACAACAAAAACAGTCCTTAACCATCCAAAAGTTCCATCTTTTCCTGAGCAGCCTCCCACTTCTCATACCAGCGTTTAAGCCTGTGCTTGCACTCATCATATTCTGTAGAGGTTGCCACCCATGCCACCTGATCCTGATACAATTCAGGGTCAGCCATCTTAGCCTCAAGATCTATCTTCTGAGCCTCAAGGTTTTCCACTTTTTTCTCTGCTTCTTCTGCCTGCTTTTTCCAGGGTCCTACTTTTTTATTCCGCTCCTGACGTTTTTTTGCATCCTGTTTCCGTTGTTCTTTTTTAGAACGTTGTGTCTTGGGCTGTTCTGGTTTTACGGCTGCCTGTACTGCCTTCAATTTTTCTGATTTTCCCGCCTGCTTTGGCTTTGCCTCATCCGCCTCAATCTTCAGCAGGTAATCGCTAATATTTCCTTCATACACTGATATATGCCCATCTTTAACCTCAACCACCTTATTCACAAAACTATCAAGAAAGTAACGATTATGGGAGACAACCAGAATAAAACCATCATATTGCGACATTGCCTCCTGCAAAACTTCCTGAGAGTTGATATCCAGATGATTTGTAGGTTCATCGAGCAGCATACAGTTTGCAGGCGATGCTATCATCTTAGCCAGCGCCAGACGACTCTTTTCACCACCTGAGAGCACTGACACTTTCTTGTCCACCTCTTCGCCACGGAATAAAAAAGTACCGAGTAGTGAACGGATTCGAGTTATGGGCATATCTTTTACAGAGAGCGAAAGCGTTTCAAGAGCGGTAAGAGAAGGAGTGAGTTCCTGAGCCTGATGTTGTCCAAAGTAGGAAAGCTGAACATTATGACCAGGCGTTACCTTCCCTGAATCTGCTGCAATTGCACCTGCAATAATTTTCACAAGGGTGGATTTTCCAGCACCATTCACACCCACCACCGCTACTTTATCGCCGCGCTGAAACTGAAAACTTACGTTCTTAAAAACCTCTTTTCCGGAAAAACTTTTACATAAGTTTTCTACAGTGAGCACATCCCTGCCCGAATCCGGTGCAGGCGGGAAGCTAAAACGGATTTGTCTCTCTTCGTCGCCAATCTCAAGAAGCACCATCTTTTCAAGCTGTTTCACCCTGCTTTGGACTTGTTTGGCCTTGCTTGATTTAGCACGAAAGCGCTGGATAAACTGCATACTCTGCTTAATCTGTGCCTGCTGATTATCATAAGCGGCTTTCTCGATGGTTTTACGCTCAACTTTTTCTTTCTCATAATAAGAGTAATTGCCCTTGTAAACCGAAAGCTTCCCGAGGCTCAACTCCCATGTAGTTGTTGTAACCTTATCGAGAAAAGCCCGATCATGGGAGATAATCACCATGGCTCCGTTATAGGAACGAAGGAAATTCTCTACCCAGGTAAGTGAGCTTAGATCTAAATGATTAGTCGGTTCATCAAGCAGTAGCAGTGAAGGTGCTGCCAGCAGCATCCTCGCAAGCATCAAGCGCATGATCCATCCACCGGAAAAAGACGATGCCGGTTTATCCATATCATCCTGATGAAAACCAAGCCCCAGCAGGATCTTTTCAATCCGGGCCCGCATAGTATAAATACCACTACCTTCCAGGCGATGTTGAATTTCTCCCTGACGATCAAGCATTTTGAAAAACTCTTCCGCTTGGGGATCAATATCTGCAAGCCCTTCATTTATACTATCAACTTCTTTTTGCAGTTCGAGTAACTCAGCAAAGGCATTCTCTGCCTCTTGGTACAAGGTCTGACCAGAAAGAAGAGCATTGGATTCCTGAGGGAGATAGGCCACTGAAAAATATTTTGAACGACTGACAACGCCATCATCACACTCATCGACACCTGCCATAATTTTCAAAAGCGTGGATTTCCCAGCGCCATTAACGCCCATCAAACCAATTCGTTTTCCATCAGTTACCTGAATGGATAGATCCTTGAAGAGATGTTTATCTCCGTAACGGATATCTAGATGATTAACTGATAGCATAGTTCATTGTTCCTCGTTTCAAGGTTTTATCCGTTGTTAGTTGTAATCGTAAAGCAAGTCCCAATGCCTGCAAACGTTTCATATTAGCGCGTTTGGGACCCACAAAAGCTGATAAATCTCTGTTTGAAATCTGAATAGTAAGCTGTTTATCAGAGGGACATCCGGCAAGCAAAGGTCGAACACGCTTAAACCAGTGCCGTGCAGTCACAAACTCTCCAAATGATGGATGATAGGGGCCGGCGAGCAGCTCCTGTTCCAGAGATTCAGATGCCTGTAAACCCATTCGTATGATTTGTATTCCTGCCTGATCAAGCCGTTCCTTTGCAAGACAACAAAGAGCAATTGCCCGATTCATACTCATGGGCTGATATCTTCCCTTATTATATTCCCCTGCCAATCCTGATCCATTAATTACAAGCGTGGGATAGAGACGAACAAAATCAGGCTTACATTCAATCACACGATGAAGCGTTGCAAGAAATGACAAAGTACTTTCATGGGGCAGGCCCGGCATAAGTTGAACGCCCAGTTTCATACCTTTTTCCTGCAGCGTTCGCATGGCTTGTAAAGAATCTGCACTGGAATGTCCACGGTCTGCCGCAGCAAGCACACGATCATCAAGGGACTGCACCCCAAGTTCCACTGTTTTCACACCATGAATAAGTAAAAAATCACAGATCTCATCATCCATGCAGTCGGGACGGGTAGAAAGGCGGATGGAATCCACATTACCCTTTTCTAAAAAAGGTTGTACTGCATCCAGTAATATTCCCTGACGTTTTTTGGGGAGACAAGTAAAAGAACCACCATAAAATGCAACCTGAACCCCGGTGTGTTTCCTGGAAAAACCAAGCCACTCAGTTATGGTCTTGCGCACCAGCACGGAATCATCTTCTTTCTGCGATTGCTTTCCACTGATGGAAACCTGATTACAGAACAGACATTGCTGTGGACATCCTTGATGAGGGATAAAAATTGGAATGACAAGAGGCATAACAAAAAAGGGACTAACCTGAAAACTTATCCATCACATCAGTAAGTATATCAAGAGTTGCCGATGCAGCTCGCTGTTCTGCTTCCTTTTTAGAACTTCCCGTTCCAATTCCAAGGGCATCCCCCTTAAACAGAACAGAAACAGTGAATTTTTTTTGATGCGATGGCCCCTCTTCACGATCCATTCTGTAAGAAGGGGCCTCGTTAAATTTTTCCTGTAAAGCCTCCTGCAGTCGACTTTTGGCATCTGCCATCAACAACTCTTCTTTTTTAGCTTCCATATCAGGAACGAAGAATCTGATAATAACAGCCTCAACCGTCGGGTAGTTACTGTCTTCAAAAACCGCACCAATCACTGCCTCATAAGCACAGGAGAGGATAGAAGATTTATTGCGGCCATTGGAGGCATCCTCACCTTTTCCAAGGCAGAGATAATCGCCAAGTTGTAACCCTCTAGCCATTATCGCCAAATGGGTTTCATTCACAAGTGATGATCTCAGCCGAGTCAATTCCCCCTCCCGCATCTCAGGAAAGTTTTTACAGAGTGTATGCCCAACGACAAGATCAAGCACTGCATCTCCTAAAAATTCGAGTATTTCATTGTTATTATCGCTCTGCGCCTGTTCAAAAGCAAATGACGAATGAATCAATGCTTTTTGTAGCAGGCGCAGGTCGGTAAAACGATACCCAAGGTGTTGTTCCAGCACGGCCAGGTCCTCCTTGTTGCGTCGAACCAGTGTTTCAATATCCATAGATCATTTTCCCCTTGTTTAAAACACAAACTGTGGTATAAAGTGTTGCTCATGCCTCAACGGGCATATTAGGCGGCGTAGCCAAGCGGCTAAGGCACTGGTCTGCAAAACCATGATTCAGCGGTTCAAATCCGCTCGCCGCCTCCAGTACTTTCAAGGTGATATTCTGAATATTTCAGGATATCACCTTTTTTTATTGGCATACAAAAGAGAAGAAACTGCACTCCGCTCAATAAAACATCCCTGTATAGCATAAAACAGCTATTCCAGCACCCCTTTCCTTTGCCAAAAGAGTGGACCAAATATTCTGATGAAGGAGTACCACAAAGTTAGAGTTTGACAGAAGAAATATTCGGCATATATTTTCCAGAACAATAGGAGTTTGTCCATGAATAAACATTCTGTTCAAAATCGAAGAATTTCCCAAATATGATGCCCTGCGGGCAGAAGGTATTCGGTATGCGGTTTTCGGCAAGCAACATAGGAACAACTCCCACAGAAACTTTGATTTTCCGATACATGTACAGCATTTATTTATGTATGTATCGGAAAACTAAAATCCCTGTGGGAATTATTCCCATATAAATTATCATTCTTCAGTACCGAATACCTAATACCGACAACCCTCTTACATTACAAAAAAGGAAACACTGACAATGTCTGAAAAAAGCAATATGGTAAAAAAAGAAACTCTACTTTATGCTCTGTTCATTGGAATTGTTATAGGCTTTATTGGTGGCGTCGTGCTGGCTGTAAACAAACTCACCCCATCCATTGCACATGATCAGACTTGTCAATCCCCAGAAGCACATGCACCAAACAATTCAGAACAATTACAAAAACAGGCTGCTGCTGCCATTGCCAACTTTGAAGCAGAAGTCACAGCAGAGCCGAATAATGTTGATGCCTGGACCCAGCTTGGCAACCTCTATTTTGACACAGACCAACCGGAAAAAGCAATCACAGCCTACACCAAATCCTTGGGATTACAGCCTGACAACGCAAATGTAATGACAGATCTGGGAGTTATGTACAGAAAAACTAAACAGTTTGAAAAAGCTATTGAAGCCTTTGAGAAATCACACACAATTGATCCAGGCCATGTGCCTTCACGCCTGAACAAGGGAATTGTCCTGTTATATGACTATGACAAACCCGAGGAAGCTATTGCTGTCTGGGAGGAATTACTGATTATCGCCCCAAATGCACAACTGAACAACGGTATGTCATTAACTCAGGCAATAGAAGAAATAAGAAACGATATGAAATCACAAACTCCTTCTCAAGAATGAGGAAAACTATACATGGCAACCGACAATATTAACATCCCGGAAATCTGTGATCATGAGACAAATAGTACAAGCGGTCTCCACAACAAGTTGCCGCCTGTGGTGGAAACGCTGGTTGCCGCCTGGCAAACCGAGGACTGTTTTGATCATGTGGGGCCTGTTCCCATCCCCTCACACACTTCGATTATTGACATTACCTACCAGGTTCGGCAGATTTTATTTCCGGGTTATTTCACCAAAACAAAGCTTCACGCATCCAACCTGGAATACTATCTAGGCAAAAAAATCACGGATCTTTACGAGAAACTGAGCAAAGAAATCATCATGGCCATTCGCCATGAGTGTAGACGTTCCAATCTCCCCTGCACCCATTGTGAAGAACGTGGGCACCGTATGGCATTGTCTTTTATTGAAATCCTGCCTGGAATATCAGCCATGCTCTCCACTGATATTCGTGCAACTCTGGCGGGAGATCCTGCAACAACAAGCACCGATGAAGTGATCTTTTGTTACCCCGGACTCCTTGCCACTTCCATTTACAGGATGGCTCACGAATTGTATTTGCTGAAAGTTCCAACGATCCCGCGAATCATGGCTGAGCACGCCCATAGTTTGACTGGAATTGATATCCATCCGGGTGCAACCATTGGACCTGGTTTTTTCATTGATCACGGGACAGGTGTTGTTATTGGGGAAACCACGATTATAGGATCAAATGTTCGGTTGTATCAAGGTGTTACTTTGGGTGCCCTCTCTTTACCTAAAGATGCCGGGACAATACTACAGAATGTTAAGCGCCATCCAAGTATTGAAGATGATGTCATCATCTACGCCAGTACAACCATCCTTGGTGGCGACACAAAAATCGGAGCAAGGTCTGTTATTGGTGGTAATATATGGCTCACCGAATCCGTCCCTTCAGATACCAAAGTTATTCTCAAGCGCCCAGAGCTCCTTTATTCCGGAAGAAAAGGAGGAACATCGTGATACAATCCGCAACTGACACCATTGGAAACACCCCGCTTATCTCTCTTGGTAATATTTGCAAAAATTGCTGCGCACAGGTTCTTGCAAAACAGGAATCCCGAAATCCCATGGGGAGTGTTAAGGATCGTATTGCACTTGCCATGATTGAAGCAGGTATTCAAGACAAACAGATTAAAGAAGGCACCACCATAATTGAAGCAACGTCAGGAAATACCGGACTGGGCCTGGCCTTCGTCTGCGCAGAAAGAAATCTGCCACTGATTCTTACCATGCCGGAATCCATGTCTCTTGAGCGAAGAATACTTTTAAAACACCTGGGAGCACAACTGGTTTTGACTCCCGCAACGGGTGGAATGAAGGGAGCCATTGAGGCAGCGGAAGAACTTCTTAAAAAGACCGAAAACAGCTTTATGGTCAGGCAATTTGACAATCCTGCAAACCCGGCAATTCACAAAAAAACCACAGCAGAAGAAATCTGGCAGTCCACAGATGGCAAAATTGATATTTTCGTGGCAGGCGTGGGAACAGGTGGAACCATTACCGGCGTAATGGAGGCCTTAAACGAAAAAAAACCTAAAATCATTGGTGTTGCAGTGGAACCTGCTAACTCGCCTGTTTTATCTGGAGGAAAACCCGGCCCGCATAAAATCCAGGGAATTGGGGCTGGTTTTATCCCTACAATTTTAAAAACAGACCTTATTGACCAGGTAATAACAGTGGCAGATGATGATGCCCTGAAAACAGCCAGACAACTTGCAAAACAAGAGGGTTTACTGGTTGGTATCTCTTCTGGTGCTGCCATGTGGGCTGCCTTACAACTGGCAAACGATGAAATACACAAAGGCAAAACAATTGTCGTCATCCTGCCGGACACAGGTGAGCGGTATTTAAGTACAGAGCTGTATTCATTACCTGACACCAGCAATAAAGGGTAAGGGCTCGGTAAGAAATAACTTGGAACTTTTCGGTCGTAAATGTGCTGCAGGTTCATTCATTTTTATGCCTTCGCAACCGCAGCATAGCAGGGCTATGTGAGGATTGGGAAGGCATAAAAATGAATGAAGATATGGTACAGTTACGAATTGAAAAGTCCAAGTTATTTCTTACCGAGCCCTAAGGAACGTACTCTTCCAATACCCTCTGACAAGCCCTTCCGTCACCCTCTCATCATTTTTTAATGAATTCCTCACAAAACATGAACAGATGAATGTTAACTTTTGATCTGTTGTGTTATGAAACTTAAATGCGAGGAGGAGATGAGAGAAAGTACAAAAAACAGAAGCCATGAACTGGCATTGGAAGCAGCTGCAAAGATTATTTGTACCTTGAAGAGCGGGCTCTGTCCCATGCATGAGGACAATTTCTCAGGATGCCCTTATCCTTGCACCGAGGGTGTTCGCCCTTGGCGATGCTGGGTTGAACACCTGCAACTAACGACAAACCAGCGATAAAAGTCGTCAATATTACATTTTACTCTTTTCGCTCCACAGCCACCGCAATTCTACCATTATGTACAGAGACACTATTAATACCTGTGCCATATGGTGAAAGATCAATTGTTTTTACCTTGCTCATATTTGCTGCATCTAAAACGATTACGGCATTACTGGAAGCATTAGTGAAAAACAATCTTTTACTCGAAGCATCGTAATCCACTATTTCAGCTGCTGACTTCCCATAAACACCTGTATAATATGTCTTCTGTTTGCTAGCCTTACCATCACTTGCAAGTTGATATAGCGAAACTGTACCACTAACTTCATTGGCAACAACCAGGTAATCTTTTCCCTCTTGTGTAAATGCCACCATCCCCTCTGGCCCTATATCATCAACCGTACTTAACAGGTCGCTATCTTTGGTATTAACACTGTAATCAATGTCATGGTTATACTCAACCTGCACAGGGTTTGCGGGGTCTGTGATATCATAAACAAAAAAGCCTCCCTGCTTTTCAAGCCCGATATAAGCAAAAGTTTTTCCATCTATCTTTTTAAGTGTCAATGCTTCAGGCTCAACACCTTTTTTCTCTGATCTCTCATCTAAACCTTTCCATTTTCCTTTTTTATCACGGGTGTTAAACTGATTGGGAAATCTTTTGGCAACCGTTTGTGCAAATGCATCTCCACTATCAAAAATCAAATCACCATCTTCACTCCATATGGAAAATGACCTTGTCCCATATGAATAAAGTTTTTCATAGTCACCATCACCATCCGCATCACCAAGATCCGGATTAACACGCAACTTGCCGACATCAGGTATTGAAGTATGGGTTAATTTGGAAGCTTTGACTGTCTCTTTATAAAAATCATCTCTATCATCTCCCTCATTGGCAGTGACAAAGTAATTGTTCCCGCCCACGGCATATGAAACAATGGTATCTGGTTGATACATTCCATAGACACCCACCGGGGTGTTCTCAATATTTAAGACACCATCTTTTTTATAATCAAGCCCATTGCCAGCAAGCGATAAATCTTTAAATCCAAGTCCAAACACAGAACTCAATCTATCGTTTTCAAGATCTATTTTTGCAATGGCATTGTTCTCTTGCAAGGATATCCACGCTATCTTGTCATCTTCACTAATCGTCACATATTCAGGCTCAAAATCTCTTGCAATTTCAGCAGTCTTTTTGATTTTACTTCCTTCCGGAGCAGTTGTGATCTTTTTAAAATCAATTTCTTTTACTTTATAAGTAGCTGTATCAATGATACTGATTGAACCGTAGGGATCATAAACAACATCTTTAAGGTCTTCATCACCCACAGGTTCACCCTCATTGGCCACAACTACCTTTTTCCCATCATGGGTAAACTTTACCATGTCAGGCAGTATCCCAACTTTTACCTCTTTTACAAAATTCCCATCCACATCAAAAAATACAACTCGACCGGCAACCTGTTTTTTATACAGCTTCTTCTCAGGATCAATTGTAACTATTTTAACAACAGTATCAGCCCCCTTAATACCAAAATCATTGTCATTAATAAGAAGATACTTATTATCTCCCAAATCAGCAATCCCTTCAATTTTACTTGGATATCCACTCTCAAGATCTGTGTCAAACAACTTGTTTTTTTTCACAGATGGCATTTTGCCTTGTTCAAGAGTTGCTGATTGCAATGAATTCACTGGGGTTTCTTGAGACAAATCAACTTGATAGAGCTTTGTTGTTTTTGAAATTCTTTCCAGTATCATCAGAGACCCGTCTTTCATCACAATCATCTCTGAAACTTTAACGTCTTTTTGTTTTCCTGGTCTTGATTCATTGTCTTTATTAAAGGTATCCGGGAGGTCAAGTTGATAACTATACTCCTTGATATCACTTGGATTTTCAATATTCATCGCATAAAGTCTCACATATCTTGTCTTTCCATAGTCTGGATTGTTAAGAGGACTCTGCATAATGAAATAGAGCGTTTTCTCATCTCGACTCACGGCCAATGACTCTATGCCCCGATTGGCATGGCGGAGTTTTAATATTTCTGGTAAATCACCACGTACAGAATAGTTTGCATTTTTCAATTCTTCTTCCAATCCCTTTGGCACAAGACGTTTGATGATTTTACCATCTGCCGCCACATGGATAAGACTTGGCGCATACTCTTCACTTAACCAAAATGTACCATCACTCAGAGCGGCAATCGCTTCAGTGTCAACACCATTTGGATCAGAGGCCATCTTATTGCCAGCGATATCGTATGCAAGTTCCGTAAAGTTTGAAAGGGGATTGGAAATACCGCTGATTGGCTTACCATCCCTGTCTTTTAGTGAGATGACTTCTTTAACCGTGATATTGCTACCGTCTAAGACAAATTTTATAATTGATGGTGCAAAAGATGGAAAAGGAAAGATTTTACCTTTTTTACAAATTTCCATACCTATGATTTTTTCATCATCTGCACACTTGATATTAACACCACGATCAGTCAGTGTATAAAAAGTGTTGGCATCATCTCCCACTTTATGTGTGGCAGCACTGCCCATTCCCCAATTTGCATCAAGTGTAAAACCATTTGCAAAGGTGACACTTCCAAGAGCAAAATTAAATTCCCCCATGGGCCTGCTTGCACCAGCAGCAGGGATGATATACCCTCTTTCCAATGTTGCAGTGACATCGTTAGTTGCACATAGAGCATCTTTGCTAAAACCGACAAGTAATAAAACTGAAAGTGCAGCTGATGTTCCTATAAAAACTTTACCCATGGTGTAACTCCTAATTTGTATTTTTCGTATCATGGTATATTTCGGCAGTATTTTGCTTGCGAATCTTCCTGTTACCTTATTGTTATCTTTCCAAAGTTTCTGCATGGGGCCGGAAAGAACCTGTTGTTTTATCAATTCCCTGCAAAAGTATTTCGGGATCACTATACAAGCTACTGATAATACCGGACTTGTTGTGATTAATAAGAAGCCGTACAGAAACCTGATCCATAGTCAACATTTCAAAATCAGTTACCGCATCGCCGGCAACAATAACTGGCTGTTTTCTCAAAAATTTATTTATTATTGAGACCTTTCCATTGCGATAGGTGACCGGGTAATTGTCGGGAAGTTCTTGACTGAGCACTTCTCCTTCATTTAACCGTACACGAATACCAAAAATATTTTCTTCATCAACAGGGAGACCAAAAAATGTAACTGCCGCCTTTACGACCCACTCATTGCTTGCAGACACTATGGAACAGTGCAACCCCACCAATCTCAGCTGCTTCATCAGATCTGCAATCTCAGGCTGAACTCGAAGTCCGGTAGCTAGACAGGATTCAAGAAAACCAATTGGATCCCTGCAATGCACTGTCCTCCTCTGTTTACCAATGGGCTCTTCCAGTGCGTTCATAAAAGCCATGCAGCTGACATACTCCACTTCATCGATGGTATAGCCGCTAAGAAGTCGTGCAAGAAATGTCAAAGAGTATTCTGGCCCCAGCCCTTGTTCCCGACGGGAGGCCTCGCAATACCAGGGGAGCAGCACATAGAATTCCTGATACTTTGACAATACCCGTGCAATATCACGACGATTCGATGAGATAAATGGCCACAGCGCTTTATAAAGGGAAATAATGCGATTTCTTATTATCGGGTAAGGTCTGTTGCCAACTGTTCCTTTGTAATCTGGAAAAAGATTAGCAAACCCCTCTGGAGGAAGACGAAAAAGGAGATTGTCAAGCTGATACCTGAAGACAGTCTTCCCCACGTCACCAAAAAGAGAAGTGTTATCAAAATCAAATACTGCTACCTTGGTATCATCCAGTGGCATTTCACTGTAATCTCTCAGTAACTTATTTAATATCGAACGATTTCCCGGTTCCCAGTTTCTAGACTGTAGCCTGGGAACAGTAGAACACTCACTCACCACTGGGGGAGCAGGTGCAGTTGTGGCAACATCCTGTTGACAGCACATTTTTGACATATTTACCGTTGGTCTAAGGAATAATCAATTGAACACCTCTTATCAGAGATGAGGTTCTATGCATCAACGAGAAGTTGTGCATTTGCGGGAAGCCGTCCTCCACGCAGAGAAAGAACGTACATGATGCCCTGCGGGCAGAGGGTATTCGGCAATCGGTATTAGGTGTTCGGCAACCGACATAAGAACAATTCCCACAGAAACTTTACTTTTACGATGCGTTGTTTAACCGTCGATATACTATTAAGATGAAAATGTTACGAATATGTTTGAATAACATTAAAATTTGATTAAGGATTGAGCGGAGAACTGAACTCATTATGCCGCCTCCCAATGCGCTTCAACCGTTGTCGGGAATACTTCTCCGCAAACCTCGTATGTGTTATCTGCTATTTGGTCAATTCCGGCTTTGTCATGAAAAATAGCGATCATTGCAATATTCTTCTCTTTTAAACCCTGTAATAGATTAAGAACCCGGTTCGAACTCTCATCGTCCAGGGATGCCGTCGGTTCGTCCAGGAGAATCAATTCTTTTGGGGCAATGACACCGCGCGCTATGTTAACCCGTTGTTTTTCGCCGTCGGAAAATGTGAGTGGCGAGACATGAAACAGCTCTTCTCTTATGCCCAGCAGGTCAAGCATTCTTCCTGCCATAAACAGAGATACTTGCTGATCTTCACCTAAATCGATAAGAGGGGCAGCAACCGCCTGCAATGCTGTAACACGTGGCAAAATATTCAGCGACTTAGTGACAAAACCAATCTCCCGCCTGCGAAGATTTACCATACTGCTTTCAGAGCAACGAGCCAGATCCACCACACCCCCGTCACTATGATGAAACAAAACACTCCCGGAATCAACCAGACAAGTACGAAATATTGCTTTCAGGATGGAGGACTTTCCAACACCGATAGGCCCGGTCAGAGCCAGCAAGTCTCCCTGATTTACAGAAAAACTAACCTCTGAAAATCCTGCCACATTTATGGAGTCACGGTTATGCAGGGTAAAGGTCTTACTGATCATCTTGGCTTCAAGTTTTTTGGTACTGTTTTTTTGTAACCACCTGAACTGTGTTGTCATATGCATCGTCTTTTATCCTTTTTTGATTTATTACTATGGAAGAAACCAGAAACCGCATGTACGGGTGCCGCGGCTCTTCAAAAATCTGGTCAGTTAATCCACACTCCACCAGGTTGCTTTGCTCACTCTTTAATTATGATTCAGACAGGCAAAGTACAGGTGGATTGTTTAAGATTGATTAGCATAAGGTTATGAGTTGAATACAAAATGATGAGAAAGGTGTTTGGAAAGTATTACGACTTTAACAGCAAAGAATTATTCAATATTTAACACAACACTAACCATTCCCTAATACATCTGCGCTAGTTTATATAAGTTTTATCTGTTTAATTTTTATAAATTTCAACTCACTTTTCAATCACAAGGAAACCGTTATGAAACTTCTACTTATTCACCGGCTTGACAGCTGCAACGATGCTTCTTGCAGCATGTAACACACCATTAAATACAAAACATCTCTCTAAAGAACTTCCATACAATCCTGATATTGGCGGCGGCCAAATCCTTTTTTATACTACCAGCGGAAATTATATAGCCTCAGCCAATGTCGGTAATCTTCCTGACGTGGTCACTTTCACGCCTCTGACGGGATGCCCGTTCCCACAAGAAAGGGTGTGAGCCGGAAGCTCTTGCCGTAGCAAAGATAGATGGTAAGATCTTTGCTTATATCGGGCTGGAAAAACAAGGTGGCTTCTTTGGGCTCTTTTGAAATTTGAGTGGGTAAATTAAAATCATTCCTTGTATGATCAAACGAAAAACACTCTACAAAGGATGATATGATGGAAGAATTATTTCAGAAGGCTCTTGGAATTGAATCTCCTTGGTTTGTAAAATCAATCGAGTTTGAAGCAGCGAATAAACGACTTGATATTCGTGTTGATTTTAAACGTGGTGCGACATTCTCAGATGGCAGTGAGAGTGCTCCCTGTAAGGCCTATGACACAGTTAAAAAAACATGGCGCCATCTTAATTTCTTTGAACATGAATGTTACCTGCACGCCCGTGTCCCACGAATAAAACGAGATGATGGATGTGTTCGTTTAATCTCTCCGCCATGGAGTGGTATGGTATCAGGGTTCACCTTGTTATTCGAAGCCCTGTTACTCCAACTCTGCAAATCAATGCCGGTGCATAACGTTAGCCAGTTAACCGGAGTCTCAGACTATTTGATCTGGAGAGTTCTGGATGTATATATTGATGCTTCTAAATTTGATGAAGACTTACATGATGTGGACAGCATCGGAATGGACGAAACATCGATCGCAAAAGGACATGATTACATTACCTTGTTTGTTGATCTTCAAGAGAAAAGAACCATACATATAAGTGACGGTAAGGGAAGTGGAACTGTTGTTGATTTTGTAGAACACTTAGAAGGCAGAAAGGGCGATCGTGAACAAATAACCAATGTCAGTTGTGACATGTCGCCAGCCTTTATTAAGGGCGTAAGGGAGCAATTGCCAAAGGCAGAGATCACCTTTGATAAATTTCATATCCTCAAAATCATCAATAAAGGAGTGGATCAGGTTCGTCGGGAAGAAGCCAAGGAAAATCCATTACTGAAGGGGACTCGTTATATTTTCCTGAAAAACGATTCAAATTTGACGGAGAAGCAGAAACTAACCAAAGAAACACTGTGCCTTTCAAAATTGAATTTAAAATCAGCGAGAGCCATGAATATCCGTGAGTCGTTTCAACAGATATATTCCCTCGATAGCCTGACTGCTTTTGAAGAAAGCCTGAAGTCATGGTATTTCTGGGCAACTCACAGCCGATTACCCCCAATGATTAAAGCCGCAAAGACAGTGAAACGTCATTGGGACGGTGTGATACGTTGGCAAAAGAGTAAGATTAATAACGGCATACTTGAGGGACTGAATTCTGTGTTGCAGGCCGCAAAGCGAAAAGCAAGAGGCTATAAGCGCGCACACTTCAAAACAATTGCGTATCTTTTGACAGGAAAACTGGATTTTTCTAAGATAAATGAATT
>JAFLJO010000021.1 GCA_022712975.1 Desulfocapsa sp. | reverse complement strand
AAGATTGACGTGGAAAAAATAAGTGCGACAGTATACTTGGCTCTTGAAAAGTAAGAATAATTAGGAGAATAATCTGCTGAATTTTATAACAATTCAAATGCAATGGACGCAAAAAGCCGCGCCATTGATTTGTGATGTTATCTTCTCCAAAAGTAACATTGTATTATACATTCTCCTTCTTGAAAATAGTGTCAGAAAGTGCTATCATGTTTTAATGAAAGGGAAACATCGTAAAACACTGGAAGCTATATTTGTAAAACCTACCAAAGCCAATATCAAATTTCGTGATATCGAAACATTGATATTGGCTTTGGGCGGCGAAATTAGAGAAGGCAATGGTTCACGAGTTGCCTTGGAACTTTCCGGAACAAGAGAATATGCTCATAGGCCACATCCTGGAAAAGAAGCGAAAAAATATATTGTTGAAAAAATTCGTGATTGGTTAACGAGTTTGGAGGTAACGCCATGAATAGTATGACCTACAAAGGGTATCTTGCTAAAATTAACTTTGATGAACGAGATAACATTTTTTGGGGAAAGGTAATAGGTATAAAAGACAGCATTACTTTTGAAGGGGAAACTGTCAAACATCTTACGGAAGATTTCTATAATGCAATCGACCATTATTTGGTTGACTGTAAACAAGAGGGGCGTACACCAGAGAAACCTTACTCTGGCAAATTAACCTTGCGTGTGTCTCCAAGTATTCATGCAAAAATAGCTTCAGCCGCTGCCAACACCGGTAAAAGCCTTAATAAATGGGTAACGGACACATTGGACAATGCTGTTCATGCTCAATGATTTTACCTGCAATTCAAACATCTATTATTGGCATGGTGCGCATTTGTGTTCATGAGAACTGCCATGACCACAAACACATAAGACACAACAAAAAAGATAACAAAAAAATGCACCCGACTGGCTCACACGCGCGATCTTTTGATGTTAATCTAAGTAATTGCTACGCCCAAAGTTTCCGGTGAATCCATGGCCAGCCGGTGATTTAAACGTTATGTGAAAAAATGAAGACCACATGAGTGGCAGCAGGATACAATATCAACATGGCAAATGAAGCAAAAACAGAAGAAGTATTTAGAGGTATCTTAGATAGTCTGGGGTACTATTCTACCAACTCGATTATTGTTGAAAGGCAGCAATCTGATGTCCCTAAAATTCAGAAATTATTAAGAAGTGCATCAAAATCTGCAAAAGGTAGTGGTGCTGGCTATCCTGATTTTATTATAAGAGATTCATCCTACCCACAATTACTTATCGTTGTTGAATGTAAAGCATCTGCCACAGAACACGAAAGTCAATCAAGAAAGGAATATTCTAAATACGCAGTAGACGGTGCATTGTTGTACGCATCATTTTTATCAAAAGAATATGATGTTATTGCTATTGGTGTAAGTGGTGAAAGTGTGCAGGAATTGAGAGTTAGCAATTACCTTCATCTTCAACACAAAGACATTGCCCATTCTATTTTTGGTAACGATCTATTGAGTTTTGAGGATTACTATAAAGGCTATATCAAATCTGATTTAAAATACAACCAAGATTATGAGTCTTTACTTTCATATTCAAAGGAACTTAATGATTTATTACATGGAAAGAAAATTCCTGAGTCAATTAGAAGCCTTCTTATTAGTGCTGTTTTGATTGCGCTTGAAAATGAAGCATTTACTGCTAGTTATAAGCTACAAAAAACAGCCAAACAAGTAACTAAACAAATCGTTGGTAGTGTAAGAGAGGTTTTTGATTCATCAGACATACCAGAGACTAAAATAAAAAATATTCTTCATGCATATTCATTTATTGAAATAAATTCAACTCTGACAAGTGACAAGGAATTTATATTAAATTTAATAAGCGAAATAGATGAAAACATTAATAGCTTCATTAGAACACATGGGTACTTCGATGCAGTCGGTCAGTTTTACGTTGAGTTTCTTCGGTACGCAAATAGTGATAAAGGGTTAGGAATCGTATTGACGCCACCCCATATTACGCAATTATTTGTTGAGTTGGCAGAAGTCGATAAAGATAGCGTAGTTTTGGATAGTTGTTGCGGAACGAGTGGTTTTCTGATTAGTGCTATGCGCAGAATGATTGAGGATGCAAAATCAGATAGTAATAAAATCGATGATATTAAAAGCAATCAATTGATTGGCATTGAATTTCAAGATCATATATATGCACTTGCTACCTCAAATATGATTCTTCATGGCGATGGAAAGAGCAATATTATTCAAGGGGATTGTTTTAAAGTTAATAATGAAATTAAAGATAAATTTAATCCTAACGTGGCTTTGTTAAACCCACCGTACCGTAATAATACAAACGACCCTTATGAATTGAATTTTGCGCTTAATGCACTAGATATGTTAGATAAAGGTGGCAAGTGCATAATTATTCTGCCAATGAGTTGCTCTTTAGCCCAAAAAGGAGATGAGCTTGAGTTGAAAAGAAAATTACTTGAGAGGCATACTTTGGATGCCGTCTTATCTATGCCTGATGATTTATTTCATAATTCAAAAGTAAATGTATCAACTTGTGTGATGGTATTTACAGCACAAAAACCTCATTCAAGCCATAAAAAAACATGGTTTGGTTATTGGAAAGATGATGGATTTATTAAAGTAAAAAACAAAGGTAGGATAGATTTAAAAAATAACTGGAAGGATACAAAATCTCAATGGTTATCTGCTTTTTACAATAAAGATGACGTACCTAGTTCCTCAGTTAAGCATAAAATAACTTATAAAGATGAATGGTGTTCCGAAGCTTATATGCAGACAAATTATTCAACTTTGACAAAGTTGGATTGGATTAAGACAATTAGAAAATTCATTGCCTATCAATTTACAAATAATATAATTAATGAGGTTGATAAGTCACCAGTAATCCAGAGTCCATTGGAAATAAAGGGCATAACCTGGAAAGAGTTTAATGCTGGTAGCTTATTCAAGCTTTATAGAGGTGTGTCGTCTGGCAGCGTAACTACTACTGAAAATAAAGAGGACTCTGGTGATATTATATATCTAAGACCGTCAAATAATTACTCCATTAAAAATGGGTATATATCAAGAGTTGAGATAAAAGAAGATAGCATTTTTTCCGAGTTCACCCTTGTAATGGGTAATACGGGAGCAGGAAGCCATACCTGGACTTACTTGATTGCCGAAGAGTTTATTCCTAACAATAATCTAACTGCACTAATTCCAAAGCAAAATCTAAATATTTATCAAAAGATATTTTTGATAAATATCATAGAGCACAATCGTTATAGGTACGCATACGGCAGAATACCTAGCAATAAGCGGTTTATGGATTCAAAATTGAGCCTTCCAGTTGATGCGGATGGAGAACCAGATTGGGGGTTTATAGAAAACTACATTAAAACTTTGCCTTATAGTTCTTCACTGTCAAAAATCACATAACAAAAAAATCCAGCGGACGCAAAAAGACGCGCCGCTGATTTAGGCGTTGTAAGGCTGGGTCTGAAATGACGATTTCTAAGATTGATATTGATCTGTAATTATGGGCTTTTTAAGTTTCTCGCAAAGTCTATGGCCATTGCTTCTTCATTTGAAGTCCGTGGTAATCAGTTATGGTTTTTTGTCACTATTTCGGCAAAACTATTAATCATTCGGGAAAAATGCTGATCCACAAATGTTCTGTACATATTGATATCTCTGAACAATATCCCGTACATGGAATCATTGAGCATCATATCCAGTCTCTCCAAGGCTCCCATGGCAGCAATTTCCGGCATACATAATCCCGAGGCATAATTTACAAGCCTGATATAACGTCCGACTTTTTC
>JAFLJO010000135.1 GCA_022712975.1 Desulfocapsa sp. | reverse complement strand
GAGATACAACGGATCTCCCGGGGTGAACACACGTCTTTCTGTACGTGAGCGCCGAGTATACGCACCTGATCCTTAAAAGATGGATAGAGGACTTAAGACTGTGTTGCGCCATGGTCCCAATCAGATTCGCCTAACTCGATTTCTGTACGTCGCCCCGTACATTCGCGTTACCTTTCCGTAGAAAAGCGGCCTCCTTCAGAACAACCGTTACCGGGTGCCCCTTGCACTAACGCTACACCCTTCGCCTCCATCAGGCTGGGTCAGGGACTTGCTCATTATAGCCCGAGTTGCTATGATGAGCTCACCCTTAAGAACGTGTGCCGTGCCCGGCACACAACAAATAATTCAACACCGACCCCAAGCAGAGCGGTTTTCCAAATAACCTGTAGTTGTTAATTGAAAACCCCGTCTTCGTGCAACCTTCATCGGTTAAATGCTTGAGGCGGATTAATTCAAACGTTCTCTCTGCTAACATTGTTACAATTCTGAAAATACACTCTATCAAAGGATGTTGAAAAGTGAGGAAATGGGGTCAGACCACGATTGTTTTATTGGGGAGGCTGTCGAAGTAAGAATTGTTTCCCACAAATTCAACAACTTAAAACTTCAAAACAGCTAAAAACAGCTCCTAAGGGTGTTTCTTACAACTAACCTCAAGCTTGACTCATACATATTGCTATAATACGAACAAACCGGCGACAACTCAATAATTCAAGAAAATGTACTTTTGTAAGAGCCCAATTATTTTTTCAAACTCCCTGAATTGAATGGAATCATTCTGAGAAAATGATTTTTCCTGCTCAGGCTACAGGTTCGACCCACTACCGTTATAAGAAAGAAAACAACTCCAGCGATCATTCCAGCCCCATGGGCACCCGGAACACTCTCCCAGCTAAAATGCGTGAAGATTGTCTGCTGGCTTAAGGTTTCAATGATAATTTTCATTACAGCAGCAACACCGACGAGTGGAATGAGAGGATGTTTGTTTTCCCGCCAGAGGATGAGTAATAAAGCGCTGAGCAAGCCATTAAGTATCCCTGAGAGGCCGCAATAAAGTGTTAAATCTGTTTTTAAAAACCACAGCCAGATGCTGACTCCAATACAGCTGATAGTTATCAGGCCGAAAAGTCTGGTTCTTAGCAGACGTTGCTCAAGTAGACTTCCAAGGATGAAAAAAGCAGTAATATTCCATCCCAGATGTGAAAGATCACAGTGAACAAAGTGGTTACTGAGCAGTTGCCAGATTTCTCCGTTTTCTATGGCACTGCGATTGTATATCAAGATATCCGGTACTGCTCCGAGTATCAGAAAGAGCAATACGCTTCCCAAACAAATAGTAAAGGTTAGCCATGGTATAATGAAATCTGTTTGTTCTGAATTGTTTTTAAAGAGTTTCATAATGAAAAAAAGATGTATTGGAGTTGAATGCTCCCCCCATCGGTCTTGAATGGAGGGAGCATGAGAAAAGAGAGTTAATCCTGTTTTCGACAGCCCAGATAAACCAGGGGAAGAAGAAGGAGCATTGCCCATGGGTCAATGGCTCCGGCACCACCGCCCGAGTTTCTTGTCGTGGGACGTTGTTGCTGTTGAAACATTGGCGCTGCAGTATCAACTCTCTGACTGCTGGTATTGCTTTGTGCCCGCTGTTCTTGAGCTGTAAATTCTTTTTGCAGACGTTTTTTGTTATTACGTTCAATTCCCAGTTGTTGAAAAACTTCATCCCCGACCACAACCATGGAGGTGTAATCGGTGACAAGACCATATTCCATTCCAATATCACCTATGGCTTCTTTGCTATCCGTATCTTCTCCAAAATTATCCATTTCGCGACTTAGCTGCTCGATGGTGGCATAGGCCCAGAGTCTTTCTATCTCTGGATTCGCGGTAGATTTTTCAGGAAAATCAAAACGTGTCTGATAGAGTTTATCCTCACCTGAAATTTTACCACTGAGGCTGACAGTGGCTTCTCCGCCACCATAATAATGACCAAATACAATCAGTTGCTGGCCACGGTAGATGGAACCGATTTTTGCAGGATTGACATCAAATGTCTTGAGTCCTTTAATCTGTACTTTGGCACCGTGGAGAGCTTCGTGAGTGACTTTTGATTTCGCAAGAAGGATGGAACCTACTATGTCATCGCTGTTTGAAACACTTATTGCAAAACCGTTTGAGGCATCTGTAAGTGCTGTGAGCAGGGGACGGTTTGCACTGTTGCCCATGATAAAGGTAAAGAGTCGTACGTCGTGGCGCCGTATTAATTCTATAAATTGTTTCTGCCTGGTAATTCCAACATTGGCAACACCATCGGTGACCAGTAAAATCGCGCTGGTTCTATCACTATCCAGTTTCTTGAGCCCAAGTTGCAGTCCATCATAGACATTGGTTCCACCGGTGGGGGATATCTGTTTTACCTTGTCAATATATGTTTTAATATTTTCAGGGCTGGCAGTAATATATCCTCTGGTGAGTTCTGATGAGGAATTGTTGAAGAGTATGATTCGAAAACGTTCGTTGGCAGACATCTTTTCCAGAGCCTGGCCCACTCCTTCTGCCAGGGTGTTATATTTCCCCTGCATGGAACCTGAAATGTCTAAAATAAAGATCCAGTCCCGTCCACTATTGATGGGTTTGAGATCCATGGCCGGGGTTACTGTGAGCATAAATGTACCGCGTTTTGCTTCTTCCGGTTTGTAGGTGACCAGATCTACGGAGCCTGGAAGATTGTCGATGTGGCGGTAATAAACCACGATGTCTTCATCTAGATTGAATGCACTGCCCGTTGATTGAATAGCCGATACGATTTCAGCATTGTTGTGCTGCTCTGCCTGCATACCACTTTCCATGGGAGAAGGATTGTTTCCCAGATGAACATGATACTCTTCACCCTTTTTTTCTATTATGGCATTGGGATGCTTGGGAAGTCTTACGCTATCCACCGGATATGAAGAGCGCAGGATAAGGTCAAAACTGAAAGTAGTTGTTATTTTGTCATTTGCTGTCCAGAATGAATGTTTGACTTCATCCACGCCTCCTTCTTCAAGGGGATAGACATAATGACCTATGGAGCTGTCTACCTTTGCTGGTTGGATATACCCGAGTCGAATTCTGGTGTCTTGTCCCGCACGTACAGGAGAGACTGATATGGTAAATGTTTTAAAGCTGTCTTTTTCTGTAAGTCCGGCCGCATTTCCAGCAGCTTTCTGGTCTTCATAGACCTGCCGCGCTTTTTCCTTTTCAAGAACCTCTCCTTGGATTGGAGTTCCATCAATCCACATGGTGAACTCACTGACCGCACCTTTCTCAGGAACTGGAAAAGAGTAGATGGCTTCCAGATCTGTTGCATGCGGGTTGTGGAAGACCTGCTCCACGGTGGTGATGGCATAACCGTCTTCAATGATGACTTTCACTTTGTGCTCTTTTATTTCAAGGGCTGGAAGATTGGAGCCGCTGGGGGTAAGAAGTCCGGCGGCAAAGGCAGAGCATGTTCCGCCAAGAACAAGTAAACAACTGAGTAGCATTCTGATGGTAAATCGTTTTGTTGAGAGCATTTTTTTTCTCCTGAGTTGAGGGGCACCCTGTTAATGAACAGTGTTCATTCTACTTCCTAAAAAATGCCTTTCCAGTTGGGAAAGGCTGAACAGGGAAATGAAGGCTAATTTTTTTGTACAGATGAACACTGTTCATTAACCACTGTACGTTATTTGTGAACAGTGTTCAAGTAAAAACTGTGCATTGGCTTCTTTTTTTTGTATTATGAATCAAAAGTAATTTTCGATTGTTTCAAGTACAGGTGGCGAAAGAAATGTAGCGTAATCTTATTTCGTTCCCGTTCCTTACAATGATGGAGGACAACAGTGGCTCGTGGACAAAAGATTGATCATCAGGAATTACATACCACCATTCTCAACGTGGCTACTCAGATAATCAAAGATGAGGGTATGAAGTGTTTAAGCATCCGGAAGATTGCAAAAAAAATTGGTTGCGCAGTGGGAACACTATACAATGTTTTCAATAGTATTGATGATATCTTTCTAAGTATTAACGTTGCCACTATGACCAGGCTTCATAAGCAGCTTCAGCAAGAGGCTCAGGGTGAGCCTGATCCCTTGGCAGCAATGATTTTACTGGGAAGGGGGTATGTGGCCTTCAGTCGCGACAATTATCACCTCTGGAGCTTGCTCGTTGATCATAAAATGCAACTAGGAAGAACCTTACCAGAAAATGTTCAGGGGAAAATTGATGATCTTTTTCTGCTGGTTAGTGGAATGGTGGCTCCCCTTGTTTCCAATGATCGGGAAAAGGCAGATCAGGCAGCAAAAGTGCTTTGGGCAAGTCTCCATGGTGTATGTTCTCTGGCGATGAGCGGTAAACTGGATACGGTGAAGGCGGAAGCTGCGGATGTTTTGGCTGAGTCACTGGTGCGTAATTATTTACTGGGATTACAGGTGAAGTGAATAGATGATCAGTTCCATCAGCTATCTGACCTACCCAAGCATCCAGTGTATAACACGGTGTGTTGACCATCTTATACTTTTTATCAACCACAACTTCGCTTTGCATGCTTGTTGTGTGATGTGCTCTCATTGCCTCAATATTTGCAGCAGTGTTTCATGGATGTCAGCCCCGCCTGATTGCAACAGTTTGAGAGGCTTGCTGTATCGATTTTTTGGCCATGATCTATCTCAGAGAGTAAGGTGGTAGATTGCAGGGAGGTTCCTATATTTTTCATTATAATCAAGACCGTAGCCGATAAGAAAACCCTGTGAAATGGCAAAACCCGCATAGTCGATTGTGATTGAATGTTCGCGTCTTTCTGATTTGTCTATGAGCGAACAGATACGAACTGAGGCCGCTCCCTGATCGCTGAAATGGCTGGCAAGCCATTTCATGGTAGTTCCTGTGTCGATAATATCTTCAATCAGTAAAACGTGGCGGTTTTCCACTGGATGATTCGGGCTGGCAACAAGGGTGATTTTTCCAGATGATGAATCATTGCTGCCATAGGATGATACTTGAATAAAATCAGTTACAAGCGGTAAATCTATTTCCCGAACCAGATCGGACATGAATACAAATGCTCCCTTAAGAACTCCGATAATCACGAGTTCTTTGTTCTGGTAATCTTTGGTGATTGTATTTCCAAGTTCCCGGACACGTTTTTGGATTGTTTGTCTGTCGAGTACGATTTCTTTCTTTGACGAAGAGTTCATGGCAGGTATGAAATGTGAGAATATATTTTGAGGTTGTCAAACAATAAATTATTATTATTCTGTAACTTCAAGGTAAAGTCAAGAGAAAGGATGCAAGATATGAGTATGAGTCTATTGGAATACGGTGTTGTTGTGGTTTCATTTTGTTGACAAAAGACTCCTTGTAAGGTAAGTTATAAAATGTTTTTATGAAACATATCAATAAACGTGTTGGGTGGGATTTTAGCCAACACTGAAACCTTTAAACGAGTTAAGAATTTATCATGGGAAAGTCATTAACCACACTTAATTCAGCATTTAACGGTGAAGTTACCTCCCTTCCGGGTGGCGAACATCTCAACAGTTGCTTTGCCTGCGGTGCCTGTAGCGGAATATGTCCTGTCTCTCAGGCTATTCCTGAGTTTGATCCGCGAAAAATTATCCATATGATTCGCATGGGGATGAAAGAGCGCCTGCTTACTTCAGATATGCTCTGGTATTGCTCTGGCTGTCGATCGTGTGTTTTTGTTTGTCCGCAGGATGTCAATTTTGCTGATATCATGGGTGCGGTGAGCAAGCTTGCATTGAAAGAAGGCTATGTAACAGAAGAAGAGCTTCTTAAAAAGGGAAAAGCCGTCAAGGTTGAACGTGATCTTTGCGTTGCCTGTCTGACCTGTGTTCGTACCTGCCCCTGGGAAATTCCTCAAATTGATAAAATGGGCGTGGCCACCATTGACGTGGAAGAGTGTCGAGCCTGTGGTATCTGTGTGGAAGAATGTCCTGCCAATGCTATTACTTTAAACGAATCCCAGGATGAACGGCTTATCGCCGCCTGTGGTATCAAATAAGATTTTTTTTTAGAATACGTAGAAGAGGATAGAGATGAGTTTTGATCCTGCTATAACCCTGTTCAGCTGTCATTATACTTCCCAGCAGAGTTGTGCTGAAGAAGGGAAGAAACTTGAACAGCTGGGATTTCCGGCAAGTATTGATCTGGTCAGAGTTCCCTGTACCGGAAAGCTGCAGATAACTACTCTGCTTCAAGCCTTTGAAGATGGTGCAGATGGCGTTTATGTTGTCGGCTGCCCGACAGATGGCTGTCACAATGTTAAAGGCAGTATGCGTGCTGCAAAACGTGTTGATGCTGTGCGTGTCGCTTTGGAAGAACTTGGTGTGGAAGGTGGTCGTGTTCAGATGTATCACTTGCCTCGTGGTTTGCATCCTGAGTTTGTTGCAAAGGGTAAAGAGATGGATGCCAGAATACAAGATCTCGGCCCGAGTCCATTCAAATAATAAAGCATTTTAGAAAGAGCGGAACGACTTGTTCCCTTCAGATATAAGTGGAGTGATTAAATGATTGTTGCAGAACGAAAGCCAATGGCAGAAATCATAGAGATGGTTCAGGACTGTAAGAAAATTCTTGTTCTGGCCTGTCGCGGGTGCGTTACTGTCTGTTCCGCTGGTGGCGAAAGAGAAGCAGAGATTCTATCTTCACTCATTCGTCTTGGAATGAAGAAAGCTGGTAAATCCATTGAAATTCGCACAGATAGCTTGGTTCGTCAGTGTGACCGTGAATATATTGATGAGATGGATCAGTGGAAGGAGGAATACGATGCTGTTGTATCAACCGCATGTGGAGTTGGGGTGAATTTCATTTCCAATCTTCGTAAAGAAACCATGGTTTACCCTGCACTCAACACCAGCTTTTTTGGTGGGTCTGCCGAGCAGGGTGAGTGGACCGAGCAGTGTGCCGGATGTGGTGATTGTGTTCTTCATCTTACTGGTGGCTTGTGTCCCGTTGCCCGTTGTGCAAAGAGTTTGATGAATGGTCCATGTGGCGGTTCTGTTGATGGAACATGTGAAATTCATAAGGATGTGGAATGTATCTGGCAGTCTATCCATGACAGGCTTGGTTCCTTTGACAAATCTGCTCAGATGGAAGTTATTGCGCCCATTCGCGATTGGTCAAGTGCCGGACATGGCGGGCCGCGCAAAGTTGTACGTGATGATCTCACTGTTTAAGTAGAATAGTTTTTTATACCCTGTTGTTGAAGGGACGTGAAAATCGTTTTTGTACTCAAAGTACAAAAACGATTTTTTTTGGTTTAGGCTAAGGGTTCATTAAAAAATAGCTTCATAACTATTGTTGAATAAAAAAAACTTCGGTGATTTTATGAAAGAAGATAATGGTCAATCTATTGAACTTCATAAAGCACAAAGCCTAGTCCTGAATGCCTGTTCTGACTTGTCTTGCGAACAGGTGAGTCTGGCAGAAAGTCTGGGGCGTTTTTCTGTAAATGCACTAACTGCTCTTGCACCGCTGCCCGGCTACGACCAATCATTAAGAGATGGGTATGCCATTGGAAGAGCAGGGGTTGCAGAAGCACAAGATTCTCCAGACTCTTTCCAGATTGTGGATGAAGTTGCAGCAGGTGATACAAGGAAACTTGTTTTACAGCCCGGACAAGCAATACGTGTAATGACAGGAGGATTACTTCCTGCTCATTGTGTAGCAGTGGTTCCGCATGAGGTTTGCTCTGTTGTTGGTGGGAAAAATCTCACTGTTCCTCTTCTTTTTCAAAAGAAAAGTTTTATTCATGTAAGGGGAAGTGAACTTGCTCAAGGGCAGGTTGTGGCTCCTAAGGGTGTGTCAATCAGCCCTGAACATATGATATTACTGGCTGGGGTTGGTTATAGTACTGTACAAGTTGTAAGGAAACCGCATATCAGTTTTTTTTGTACCGGTAGTGAACTGGTGTCAAGTTCTGATGAAAAAAGAGCAGGGAAGAAGTTTTCTGCAAACAAGCCACTTCTTCAAAGCCTGATAATGCGAGCCGGGGCAGAGTTTCAGGATCAGCAAACAGTGGTGGATGATCCAGGTGCAGTTACTGAAACCATGCTGGAAATGGCTCAGGCAGGTTGCGATATACTGATTAGTACCGGAGGCATGGGGCCTGGAAAATTTGATCTTATCGAGGAAACATTTTGTCGAGCCGGTGGGAAGGTTCTTTACCGTTCAATTCACTTAAGACCCGGTAACTCCACTCTCTTTGGAATACTTGGCAATACCCTGTTCTTTGGGATGCCGGGTCCTCCCCCCGCAGTTTATCTTTTATTTAATGAGTTGATTCGGCCAGCGATTTTAAAACTTCAGGGTGCAAAGCAATGCAGGCCAAGAAAGCTGAGAGTCTTCTTAACGGAAGAGTTGTCTTTCCCCAAAAGAGGGTTGCCACGTTTGAAGGGGGGAATGTTATCTCTAAAAGAAGGCAAATGTCTGGTACGCCCGGCTAAGAGAATGGAGGCTGCAAACTGTTATATATATTGTCCGGCAAGTCGCAGACAAATGCGCACAGATGAAATGGTGACTGTTCATCTCCTGGAGTGATTCCCAACAATTTTCTGACATACCGGACAGAAAAAACTGGCTCTGCCGCCAATGGCTTTTTTCATTATCAATCCTCCACATTCTGAGCACTTTTCCCCAGCTTTTCCATAAATACGAAAGTTTATCTGGAAATATCCACCATCCCCTGATGCACCAAGGAAATCACTGATGGTTGAACCTCCACACTTGATAGCATGTGTGAGAGTTTTACGGATGACAGTAAGTAGACGTTTCCACTCTTTGTCAGATAATGAAGAGGCAGCTCGCTCCGGATGAATTCCTGAACGAAATAAAGATTCATTTGCATAGATATTTCCAATTCCAGCCACCATATGATTGTCCATAATAAATTGCTTGATCGCAATATTTCGACGGGAAGCCTGCCCGCTAAGATACTGAACAGAACAGGCTCGTGAAAATGGTTCGGGACCGGTATTTAAAAAAAATTGTTTGATTGCTTTTGTGATGTTTTTTGCGGGAAAGAAATAAACTGCGCCAAATCTTCGTGTATCATTGAACCGGAGTTCTGTCTTGTTGTCTAACTCCCAACAAACATGATCATGTTTTTTTGTGACCGATCCCGTTTTAAATATTCCCATGTTTCCGGTCATTCCCAAGTGGAAGACAAGTCCGCCACCACAATCGGTTTTCAGGATAAGGTACTTTGCTCTCCTGCTCAGGCTTATGATTTTCTTTTTGCAAAGTTCCTTTTGCATCTCCTTACAAGGCACGGGAGTGCGGAGTTGTTTTCCAGAGCAATAAACGGAAAGAATGGTTCTATTTATCAGATGGGGCAACAAACCCTGACAAATAACTTCTACTTCAGGCAGCTCAGGCATGGATACTTAGCAGGGAGTTGAGGGTTGTCTGTTTTCACAGCAGAGAGCAATTCCATAACCGGTGTTAAGTATGCTTGCTGCAACAGAAAAAATATTTTCTCCTGGTGTAGAAAAATTTAATATAGCAGTGGGCGTACCATGGGAAATGATTTTTTGGAGGACAAGTTCATGAAACCCTGGAATACCACGAGGGCTTAGCATTTTCTTTACAGCCTCTTTTCCAGTCCAGAGCAGGATGAGTTGTTGCAATGTAGATAATTCAGGCAGTGCCTGTTGCAAGAGTACTTCTTCTGTTTCTGTGCTGAATTTTTCCTTTACTCTATACAGATTATCAGCAGGATACTGGATGTCGATACCGCAGCGTGTTTTGCTGATTAACGCAGTTGCGAAGTCTTTTGAATGGCTGATGGAAAGTTCAGGAAATAAAAAATCAATCTCATTCAATCCTGTAAAATATGGTTTCCCGGACTCTTCCGAGGCAACCCGGTACTGCTGGTGTTCGGGAATAAACTGGAAAGAATCCTGTTGTTGCAAAAAAGTATGGAGGCCCTGTTTAGAACAAATTCGTCCTCCCAGCCATTCTCTATGCCGTTTTTCAAAGGAAAACCCACTTAATTTTATGAGTTCTTTTTCGTGAAGCCACTGTTTTGTTTGTGTGCTGATATATGTTAGTGGTAAGATAACAACTGATAGCAGAGAGTTGGGAAAAAGCGTGTTGCCTAGATTGGAGATTCCACCGGGGAGAGACTCAAAAAGTATGGGTTGCTTTTCTTTATTAGGTCTGAACATAAATATTAACCTTGATTTTTCAACTATTTCTGCTAACTAAACCTGTAGAGGGCTTACTACTATTAGTTTATACGGAACGAGGAACCAATGGATAATGCATTTAATCTGACAGGGTTTGATTTTGTTATCATCGCACTGCTGCTTCTTTTTACACTTCGTGGTTTGTGGGTAGGGGTTCTACGCCAGATAACCACACTGGTGGCTCTGGTTGTGGCCTATGTTATAGCCGGGCAGTATCATGACAAACTTTTTCCTTTTTTGCGAGGTCTAACGGATAATCCCCATGTAGTTTTCTGGAGTTCCTATGTGATTCTTTTTGGGATCACCTATGTGATTACCATGCTTTTTGGCAAAGGCTTAACCAAAGTGATAGATCTTACCGTTGCCGGTTGGTTCGATAAATTGCTCGGTGGTATATTGGGTGCTGCAAAAGCTGTTGTTCTGATTGTTCTCCTTAATATGGTTCTTTCAGGTGTTCTGGCTCCTGAGAATACAATGCTTCGGAAGTGTCAGTTGTGCCCCTATTTGAACCAGGCAACAGAATATTTCCGAAGTTTAATTAAAGATGAAACTCTGCGAGAAACATTTTTACAGAAAAAGCCCGCCATAGCAGAAAAACCAGAAAAACCGGAAGAAACAGAAAAGCAGAAAAACCCTCCTGAAGATGGTGTCCGACCTTTTATTCCCAGTAAGTCTCCTGGGGAGTAGCAACTATTTTTTCCGGTAGAAGGCTGCTAGCTTCTCCGGTTTGATTCGCATATAATACCCTAAGATAACAACCTGATTGATAAGTGTTGTGCGGATTACTCCCAATCGTTGCCAGCGTCTTTCCGATGTGGTAACTGCCTGATCCAATGTTTGAATTCTTCCTTGCATCTTCGCATGTCTTACAAATATGTAGTCTTCCATGATTGGAACTTCCGGGAAACCGCCAAGTTTCACAAAGTCTTGTTTTCGTACGAAAAAAGACTGATCCCCATATGGTAGTTGGAGTATTTTTGAGCGAAGATTGGCGAACTTCAGAATTACTTTTAATAAGAAGTTGCTGTTGTTTACCTGTAACTGAAAGGCACCAAGGATATTTGCAGGGTTTTGGAGACATCTGCTTACGGCCTCGTGAAATTCCGGCGGGAGCAGGGTGTCGGCATGAAGGAAAAGAAGAATAGAGCCTGAGGCATTGGCGGCACCTGTGTTTAGTTGTGTGCCACGCCCACCTGATCCTGTCTCTTCTATAACCCTGAAGCCCAGTTCTTTTGCGATCTTTACAGTGTCATCGCTGCTTCCGCCATCAACCACAATAAGTTCTTTTACCTTTTGCGCAAAAGGTAAAAGTCCGGGGAGGTTTGGGGCTTCATTCAGGGCTGGGACAATAATGGAAATGCTTGAGGTCTTCTTCTGTGTCAATGTCATGGAGTTTGTTGAGTATATGGGTGTTGAGCCCCATTGTGTTGGCATGTTTTAGGGTTTGGGCAAAGACCTGTCCTGTACCCCAGTGGATTTCCTCAAAGAGTTGTCTGCATTTTGCTTCCGACATGTTTTTCGCCACACCAATAAGATAGTATCCGCCATCATGGGCAGGACCTAGCACGACCTCATTGTGTTGCAATGCTTCCAGGGCATTTACAAGAATACGAGACCGAATACCGGGGCAGTCGGAGCCGATCAGGATACTGTTTTGGTTCTTTTCCAGACCATGGATGAGAGCAGCAGCCATTCGTTCCCCTAAGGTATCTCCCTGCTGCTGTTTGAAAGGATGCTCAGTCCCCAGCCATTGCCGAATTTCCCGCAGCGTCCCGCCATGGTAGTAGATATAAAGGTTTGTGTTGTCAGTTGATGCAAGGAAGTTTTTTAGAATCTTTAGAACATGCAATACCAGTTGTTTGTGAACACTTAGAGCACCTTCGGCACCAAGAGCAGGAATTAGTCTGCTCTTGCATTTACCGACTTGTGGACAGCGCGTAAAAAGAATGATACGGTTATGAAAAGGTGACATAAAGAGTGAATCCTATGAAAGCTAACAAACGAAAAGTAAATCCTGAATCCTATTCCGATAGGGTGTATCGGAAGCTGCTAACCCATACCGGTTTAGTTTCTGCCAAGGTCAGGGTAGAAGAAACAGATCTGCACATTCTGGCAGGGCAGGATGTCACCGAACAGGCAACTGATCTTGTCCTACAGTACAGGGCACAACTGGAAAAGTACATTGTAAAGAATCCCCGGTTTTCTGCAAGTCTGAATCCTTTACAGGAAGATAAAGTTGCTCCCCCTTTGATACGTGATATGCTGGACGCTGGACTTGCAGCAGGTGTGGGGCCTATGGCAGCAGTTGCTGGAACCATTGCAGAATATGTGGGAAAGGGGCTTGTGTCTTCAGGTTTACAGGAAGTGATGGTTGAAAATGGTGGCGATATTTTTCTGCAAAGGGATTATGACTGCTCCATTGCCATTTTTGCTGGTGAGTCACCATTGAGCTATAAAGTTGGGGTGCGAATAGCCTCTACCCGGATGCCAATTGGAATCTGTACTTCATCGGGAACTGTGGGGCATTCCCTCAGTTTGGGAGAGGCAGATTCTGTCACCGTTATTAGTAGATCCACGCCGTTAGCTGATGCTGCGGCAACTTGTATTGGCAATGAAGTCGGGTGTACAGGAGATGCCAGAACCGGAATACAGAGTGGTCTGGCGAAGGCTGCTGAGATTCCTGGAATTATCGGAGTGGTGGTAATTTGTGGTGAGATTATGGGGGCATTTGGTGATGTGGAGCTGATAAAGATAGATCTGCAAGAGGGATAAGGAAATGAACAAAGAAAAAGACGGCGCAGAATGCTCATGGTGTGAAGTTTCCTTTCTCTGCTAAGAATAGGTATGTTTTGATAATAATACTGCAAAATTGGATTAATAAATATGAGTGTAACTATTCCATCCTGCTTTAAAGCGTATGACATTCGAGGCAAAGTGCCTTCTGAACTTAACCCAGAGCTTGCCCGAAATATCGGGCGGGCATTTTCCGCAGTTTTTAAGCCCCGAAAGCTTGCTGTGGGACATGATATACGGCTCAGCAGTCCCGAGTTAACACATGCTCTGGTTGATGGTTTGCTAGAGTCAGGTGTTGATGTATTTCATCTTGGGCTTTGCGGTACAGAAGAGATTTATCACGCAGCATTCAGTCTTGAAGATGAAGGTGTTGATGGTGGTATTGTTGTTACTGCAAGCCATAACCCAGCCGATTATAATGGGATGAAGTTTGTAACTGTTGGGGCACGTCCTGTCACCGGAGAATCGGGCTTGAAAAAAATGGCAGAGCTAATTGTGACAGGTAACTTGCCATTGCCATCTGAAAAACCTGGCGTTGAACGCTTTGCAGAAGACAAAAGATTGTATATACAACACCTTCTGGGCTACGTAAATCCAGCCGAATTGGCTCCATTAAAATTGGTTGTCAATAACGGGAACGGGTCTGCTGCGCCCGTGGTCGATTTACTCGAAAAAGAACTCCCATTTACCTTTATCAAGGCTTTTCATACTCCGGACGGAACTTTTCCACATGGTGTTCCCAATCCTCTGCTTCCTGAAAAACGTGAAGAGACAGCAAGACGTGTTCGGGAACATGGTGCTGATATGGGGATTGCTTGGGATGGTGATTTTGATCGATGTTTTTTCTGGGACGAAAAGGGAGATTTCATTGAAGGCTATTATATTGTGGGGCTGCTGGCGCTTGAACTCTTAAGTCAAAATCCAGGAGGGAAAATTCTTCATGATCCTCGCCTTATCTGGAATACCCAGGAGTTGGTCGGTGAAGCAGGTGGAATCCCTATAATGGCACAGACCGGTCATGCCTTTATCAAAGAACGTATGAGACAGGAAGATGCAATTTATGGTGGTGAGATGTCAGCGCACCACTATTTTAAAAGTTTTGGTTATTGCGATTCAGGCATGATTCCCTGGTTGCTTGTGGCCTCTCTTCTTAGTCGCAGGAAGGTTGCACTTTCGTCACTTGTTGCAGATTGTAAAGCCGCCTATCCGGTTTCAGGAGAAATTAATAGTGTTGTGGATGACCCGGATGCAGTAATCGCAAGAATTGAAAAACAGTTTCATGCAGGAAAAAAAGATTACACCGATGGTCTTTCCGTGTCTTTTCCTGAATATCGTTTTAATATAAGAAAATCCAACACTGAGCCGCTACTGCGATTAAATGTTGAAAGCCGTGGAAATCCTGACTTGCTCAATGAAAAAACTGAAGAATTGTTGAAAATTATAAAACCCTAAAAAGGAATATAAAAATAATGGCTAAAATTCAACCTGTTATCCTTGCCGGTGGAACCGGATCTCGTCTGTGGCCCCTGTCTCGTGAGCTGTATCCAAAACAATTGCTGCCGCTTATCGACGAGACATCATTGCTGCAAACCACTGTGCTTCGAGTTTCTCAACTCGATGATGTTTTACCACCGCTTCTTGTGGTTGGTGAAGAGCATCGTTTTATTACCCAACGTCAGGTGAACAGCCTTGGCTTGGGTGAAGAGTGTAGTATTATTCTGGAGCCGGTTGCCCGTGATACCGCCCCTGCTGTTTGTGCTGCTGTGGAGTATTGTGCAACTGAACAGGATGACGATACTATTCTACTTATTCTTCCCGCAGATCATCTGATTCTTCGAAAAAATGCTTTTCAGAAAGCGGTCGCTAAGGCTGCAGGCCTGGCAATGGAGGGAAAGATAGTTACATTTGGTATAGAGCCGCAACACCCTGAAACGGGCTATGGGTATATTGAGCAGGGTGAAGGATGTTCTGTTTTATCCTTTCGTGAAAAACCTGATCTTGATACCGCAAAATCCTACCTTGCTAAGGGGAATTATTTCTGGAATAGCGGAATGTTTGCCTTTTCCATCAAGACCTTTCGTATAGAAATGGAAAAGTTTGCTCCAGAGATGCTTTCCTGCATGCATGAGTCCATTTTACTGGGCGTTCGTGATGGAAATTTTTTTAGATTAGATAAAGGTGCAATGACAAGGTCTCCCGGTGATTCCATCGATTATGCGCTCATGGAAAAAACAGAATGTGCTGCTGTTGTTGCTGCCGATCTTGACTGGAGTGATATCGGTTCCTGGCATGCTTTGTGGGAAGTTTCTGACAAGGATGATGCCGGGAATGTGATCCAGGGCGATGTGCTCATGGAGGATACGAAAAATTGTCTTATACGTTCGGAAGATACTCTGGTTGCCACTGTGGGGCTTGAAGATATGCTGGTGATTGAGACCTCCGATGCAGTTTTGGTGGCCCCCCTGTCGCGAGCTCAGGATGTGAAAAAGATAGTCACCAAATTAAAGAAAAACAGGAGGGGGGAGTTTAAGCTGCATCGTACCGTATACAGACCCTGGGGAAGTTATACAGTGCTTGAGCAGCATGAACGGTATCAGATAAAGCGAATCACCGTGAGTCCCGGGGCAAAGCTTTCTCTCCAGATGCATCATCATCGTCATGAACATTGGGTGGTTGTTTCCGGTACTGCACGTATTACCAATGGTGACGAGGTTTTTCTTCTGTATGAGAATCAGTCAACATATATTCCTGCTGGTGTAAATCATCGATTGGAAAATCCCGGTGTCATGGAACTTGAGCTGATCGAAGTTCAGAATGGAAGCTATCTTGGTGAGGATGATATTGTTCGCTTTGAGGATGATTACGGCCGTGAAGAAGAGTGAAAACCTATTATTTTTCTGGAAATAACTTGTGGATTGCCTGCTTTTCAGCTGCCACAATACCCCGCTCGGTAATCAGGCCGGTCACCAGCCGTGCGGGGGTGATGTCAAAACTATAATTCACTGCACGGGTTTCCGGTGCAGTGAGCTGGATAGTCTCTATGGTGCCGTTGCTGTGCAGCCCGCTGATGGCAGTAATTTCATCTCCTGATCGTTCTTCAATGGGAATTTCATTTCCATCATCAATTTCCCAGTCAAAAGTAGAAGATGGCAGGGCCACATAAAACGGAACCTGGTTGTCGTGTGCAGCCAGAGCCTTTAAGTAAGTACCTATTTTATTAGCCACATCGCCAGTATGGGTGGTGCGGTCAGTTCCCACAAGCACCATGTCCACCATGCCCTTCTGCATTAAGTGTCCACCGGCATTGTCTGTGATTAGGGTGCAGGGGATGTTTTCCTGTTGTAATTCCCAGGCAGTAAGCCTTGCCCCCTGGTTCCAGGGACGTGTTTCATCCACCCACACATGAATGTCAATCCCTGCGTCCCTGGCTGCGTATATGGGAGCTGTTGCACTGCCATAATCAACAAAGGCCAACCATCCGGCATTGCAGTGAGTGAGAATGTTAATTGTTTCTCCTTCCTTGGCTTTGCTGAGATCTTTTATGATTTCAAGACCATGTTTTCCGAGAGCCTTGCAGAAAGCAGCGTCTTCATCGGCTATTTCACAAGCTGTTTGGAAGGCAATTGTCTTTTTTTCCGCTTCATCTATTCCTTTTTCCACAGCCTCAAGTATTCGGTCAACTGCCCACTTCAGATTTCGTGCGGTGGGACGACTTTTGTCCAGCAACTCGGCTGCCTGTTCTAATGCGTCATTCAAAAAACCATCCCGAGCGTTCACGCTGGCCAGATACATGCCGAAACCGGCTGTTGCACCGATTAGTCCGGCTCCGCGAACATGCATGTCTTTGATGGCCACCACGGCATCGTTCAGAGTAGTGAGTGGTTCGATGACAAATTTATGGGGAAGCTGTCTCTGGTCAATTATCATGATTGTTTCATCGTTTTCGGGGTCTGGCCAGATAGTTCGATAGTGCTGTTTGTTTATATTCATTGGGTGTCGTGGCTAATTGCATTTGAATTTTTTTGTTGAAAGAGAATGCTGAAATGTAAACGATTCTGTGTTATTCGACAAGGTTTGCCGTTAGATTAAAAGATGACGAAAATGCAAAGCAACCACCAGTAAGTTACGATAATGTGAAGTTTTGACGAGGTGGTTTGTTGATTTTTTTATATATCAATGATATTTCAGGTCGTTATGTGGTTGGGTGTTTCTGGCACGGAAGTTGTAAGTGTGTTCTGGTAATTGTTGATATGGCAAAAAGGGATTAAGGATCACAGCAATGGTTGTCGGAGGAGTGGCAGGTGTTCTTTGTCGCGTAGCAGTTGTCGCTAAAGGAAAATTCGGTCATATTCACTCGTGTTGTGGGTAGCTGGTGTAAGTGGATTGTGGGGGGCAGTAATCGCCTATTTTGTCGTTCTCACTTTAATTGTTTTGAAAGTGCTAGACTTGACCATTGGTCTTCGTGTAAATATTGAAGATGAAAAAGAATGGTTGGATGTTACATCTCATGGTGAGGCAGGTTACAATATATAAACTCTCCTGATTGGGAGATGCTTTGAAAGAAGAGGGGGAAGTATGAAAAAGGTTCAGGCAATTATCAAACCGTTCAAGCTCAATGATGTAAAAGAAGCTTTAACTGAGATAGGTATTAAAGGTATGACCATCTCTGAAGTAAAGGGCTACGGGCGACAGAAGGGGCATACAGAGATTTATCGTGGTGCTGAGTATGTTGTGGATTTTATCCCCAAGGTCAATATTGAGGTCGTAGTTACTACTGATATGGTGGATCAGGTTGTAGAGATAATTAGAACAGCAGCAAATACCGGTAAAATAGGTGATGGTAAAATCTTTGTTATTCCCGTTGAGCGTATTATTCGCGTTCGTACTGGTGAAGAAGATCATGACGCAGTGTAGTAAAAAGTAAGGCTAAAGGCTAAAGACTAAAGACTAAAAACTGAGGGGTGGCCTGATGGAGTGTTTCCTTCAGGCCATACCCATTTCTTATACCTATGTCAAAACTTCGTGCTCAAAGAGAAACTCTCGAGGAACTGTGGAAGAAGGGTTTGAATGGTCAGGCTCTTTTATCCGAGCAGAGCCGTTTGGTCGATAAATTTATAGTCCGGCAGTTTGATAGTGTTGCGGATGCCTCCGCTGCTGACTCGGTGGCTCTCATTGCCCTTGGCGGCTATGGGCGAAGTGAACTTTTCCCCTATTCTGACATTGATCTTCTGATTTTGTTTCGTGAAGATGCAAAAGAGGAGATGGAAAAGGTCGCAAACGCTGTGCTCTACCCCCTTTGGGACACAGGTCTTGATGTGGGGCATGGTGTGCGAACGATTGATGAGTGTTTAAGCTTTGCCGGGGAAGATTTTTTCTTTCAGGTTGCCATGCTTGATGCACGCTTACTGGTTGGTTCCAAAGCTCTTTTTGCTGAACTTCTTCTGCGCTACCGAACAGATTTTATAGAAGGTGTGCGGGATGAATTCGTTAATACCATGAAAAGCTTTCGTGCAGCGCGGCGAAAGAAATATGGTAGCCACAGTTACTTGCTTGAGCCAAATATTAAAGAAAGCAAAGGGGGAATGCGTGATATCCACGCCATGCTCTGGACAGCCACTGTTGTTTTTGGTTTGCAGGATCTTGAGGCGATCACAAATGCCGGAATCCTTCAGGAAGAGGAAAAGACAGCCTTTCTCGAATCCTGGAATATGCTTAGCAGGGTACGTAATCGTCTCCATTATATAAGTGGACGAAAAAACGATCAGCTTTATTTTGAACAGCAGGAGCAGGTTGCCGAGGCCTTTGATTATCAAAACAGAGGTGGTGCTCTTGGTGTTGAAAAATTCATGCGGGATCTGTACGGTCATTTACAGGTGATTGCAGTGACCACAGATCTCTTTTTTGATCACGTTGATGATGTGCTTGGTTTTGCAGGAATTGCAGGAACTGCCGGAACCACAAAACGATTCATTGAAAAAGGGATTGAAGTTCGTAATAATCGAATTCACCTCATGGCTGTGGAATCTGATCTTGCAGCCAGGCCTTACCTGTTGATGCGTTGTTTTCTGGCCTCAGCAAAAACCGGTTTACCCATTCACCATAGAACCCGGAAATCGATCGTCAGTAACCTTGGATTGGTCACTGGTAAGGTTCGTTGTTCAGTTAGGATGTCAAAACCGTTTTTTGAGATTCTTGAATCTGGCAAGAGTGTTCTAAGCGTCCTTGAAGTAATGCTTGAGACCGGGTTGCTCTCTGCGTATATCCCTGAGTTTGGGCGAATTGAATCTCTGGTTCAGCATGATATTTATCATATTTATACGGTGGACAGGCATCTTTTGCAGAGTGTGGCTGATTTGCGGAAAGCAACAAAAAGTGAAGAATCTGTTTATCTGAATATTGCATCTCCTCATATTTTGTATCTTGCAACGTTGCTCCATGATATTGGCAAGGGAGCAGGAAAAGATCACTCAAAAATGGGGGCAGAAGTAGTAGGTCCCATTGGGCAGCGGCTTGGGCTTGATGACACCGAATGTTCCTGTCTTGCCTTTGTTGTTCGATTTCATCTTTTTATGCCCGAAAATGCATTACGCAGAGATCTGAATGATCAGCTTTTCATTAAACGTTGTGCAGAAAAGATTAAAGACACCGAAAGACTTGCAATGCTTTATCTACTTTCAGTTGCAGATGCCCATGCCACAGGACCATCGGCATGGAGTGACTGGAAGGGAACGCTTCTCTATGAAATGTATATGAAAATACATCCCTATCTCCAGTTTTCTGCTCCTGATGAGGTTGTGCACCAAGTGGATCAGGGGGTGAACTGGTTGCGTGAGCAGGTGGATGAACAGCTTCGTTCAGAGAAGGATACGTGTTTTGCTGCGGAGGATTTACCTGCAGATTATCTCTTAAGCTTCACTCCTGAAAGCGTTGTTGCGCATCTTCGAATGCATCGGGATCACTTGCAGGTGTTGCAGCAAAAAGCACTGGTTTTTCCGCAAAAATTACAGACACAATGGTCGCTTCTGGTTATGTCACAAGATCGAAGCGGGCTTCTTGCCAAGATTTGTGGGGTGCTTAGTCTGCATAATCTTTCAGTGCTTAATGCTCAGATTTTCACATGGAAGGATGGGAGTGTTGTTGATGCGCTTGATGTACGCCCCGAAGATAGTGTTTTGTATGAGGAAAAGGATTGGCAGGCGATAAGTGATGATTTGAATCTGGCTTTAAATCATCGTCTTGGCCTCGGTCATAGATTGTATAAAAAACTCTCATCCGGATTTGGCCGGCGCAGGCTTCCGACAGGAAGCAGTGAAACACGGGTGGTGATAGATAACGAATCCTCAGAACAGTATACCATTATCGAGGTGTATTCTGCCGATAATTCCGGGCAGCTGTATCGGATAACTCAGACTTTGGCTGACTTTGGAGTTAACATCTATCGTGCTTATATCGCGACGGAAGTGGAGCAACTGATTGATGTTTTCTATGTGCTGGATAACAGGGAAGAGAAGGTTGTTGATTCGACCTTTATCCGGGAAATCTGCGATGGTATTCTGCATGGAATAGAGAGCGGGAGCTGAGGGACAAAGGACAAATATGTAAGGAATTGTTTTTTTATGTTATTTGTTAGCGCAAAATGGTAAGTAAACAGATATCTTTTAAGTGCTCTATGTAGAGTAGAAATATAGGTAAAAACCCATAGGGGGGAATTTCTTTTATTCGTCCGTAATGAACGGAAATAAAAGAGGTAAATTCAACTTCAGTAAGGAGATTATGAAATGACCAGAGATGAAATTATGAGAACTATTGAGGAGGAAAATATTCACTATTTCCGCCTCCAGTTTGTTGATATTTTCGGTTTTATGAAAAATGTAGCTATTCCAAAGAGCCAGATAGAGAAAGCTCTTGATGGTATGATGATGTTTGATGGTTCTTCCATTGATGGTTTTGTTCGAATCAATGAGTCAGATATGTATCTTAAACCTGACTATAATACGTTCACTGTTCTTCCCTGGAGAAATCAGGAAGGTGTTGCTGCAGCAAGAATTATTTGTGATGTCGCAAAATCTGATGGAAGTCCTTTTGAAGGTTGCCCGCGTAATAACTTGAAACGTGTTCTCGCTGAAGCCAAAGAACTGGGCTACACCATGAACGTAGGTACTGAGGCCGAATTCTTTCTGTTTGAAAAAGACGATGAAGGCCGTGCCACCACGATTACCAATGATGTTGCCGGATACTTCAGTCTTGATCCAGAAGATACTGGCAATGATTGTCGCCGTGAGATCATTGAGACCCTGGAGCAAATGGGTTTTGAGATTGAAGCATCTCACCACGAAGTAGCAGAAGGTCAGCACGAGATTAACTTTAAATACTCTGATGCATTAACAGCTGCAGATAATACCATTACTTTTAAGTGGGTTGTTAAATCTGTTGCTTCCCGATATGGACTCTATGCCACCTTTATGCCAAAGCCAATTTTTGGTATTAATGGTTCCGGTATGCACACCAACCAGTCGTTGTTTAATGCAGATGGAACCAATGCTTTCTTTGAAGAAGGTGCTCCTCTTCAGCTTTCAGAAACCGCATATCAGTATATTGCCGGTGCGTTGAAAAATGCCCGTGGCTTTGCAGCAGTAACCAATCCTTTGGTAAACTCTTATAAGCGTCTTGTTCCAGGTTACGAAGCTCCTGTTTATGCTGCCTGGTCTGCGTCGAATCGTTCGGCACTTGTGCGTATTCCAGCTTCTCGTGGAGTGAGTACTCGTACAGAGATTCGTTGCCCAGATCCAACCTGTAACCCATATCTTGCTTTTGCAATGATGTTGAATTCAGGTCTTGACGGTGTGAAGAACAAGCTGACCCCACCTCCTTCAGTTGATAAAGATATCTTTAAAATGAGCCCTGCAGAGATGGAAGAGGTTGGTATTAAGGTTATGCCGGGAAGTCTTAAGGAGGCTATTGAAGAACTTAAAAAGAACCCCATTGCCGAGGCTACCCTCGGATCTCATATCTTCAATAAATATATTAAGGCTAAAGAAGACGAGTGGGATCGTTACCGTACCGCAGTTACTGATTGGGAGCTTGAAGAGTATCTTGATATTTATTAGTACGTTACAGGATGATTTCTCGGAGTTTACGCTTGCCTGTCTTTTAAAAGAAATTATTTTGACAAGGTACTTATACCCCTCAAGGGGGTACTGAAAAGAGTACCCCTAGGGGGTAGTACTGAAAAGAGTACCCCTAGGGGGTACTGAAAAGAGTGCTGGTTTACGTATTGTTCACCAGTGTTGGTTGGTTTTTTTTGTGCAATCCTTTTCGCATAGCCTTGAATAGGCTTTTGTGAAGGCAATAAAAAAATCCCTGCTGATCTTTTGATCAGCAGGGTTTCTTTTATTCATTTAGTGCCTCTGTTTTGAGCTGTGAGTATTCCAGTTGGCTCAATAATTGGCATTGATATATTCAGGTAGGCTGAAAATTCAAGAATGTGGGTGTGGTAGACGTTTTCAGTCAATAATTGTGTGTGATTTATACAAAGGGTAGTGGTGGGTCGAACTTGTAATTATGCATGAATATCTAATCCAAGTTCAACTGTATTGATTGTGTGTGATGACGTAAAATTCTTTTTTCAATTATAAGTGAGGGAGTATTTGCCGTGAATAGTCGTGACGCGGTTTTATTTTAGAATAATACCTCGTTCCCGGAGTTCCCTGATGATATCGTTAACACATTCGCGCAATGGGCGTGTGCCGGTATCCAGTTCAATGTCTGGATTCTTTGGTGCTTCGTATGGCGACGATATTCCAGTATAGTTTTTAATTTCACCTGCTCTTGCTTTTTTGTATAAACCCTTAACATCTCGCTTTTCACAAATCTCAAGGGAACAGTTGCAGTAGACCTCGATGAGATTCTCTGAACCGATAATCTGTTGTACAAGTTCACGGTCAGCCTTTAAAGGGGAAATAAAGGCAGTGAGTGAGATAACCCCGGCATCAAGAAACAAATTTACCATTTCAGCAATACGTCGCATGTTTTCACTACGACCTTTCAGGCTAAATCCAAGGTCACCGCAGAGCCCGTGGCGTACATTGTCACCGTCAAAAACGTATGTTCTACATCCCATAAGGTGTAGTCGTTCTTCAATGGCATGTGCAAGAGTAGATTTTCCCGATCCAGACAGCCCGGTAAACCAGAGATTGGTACTCATATGGCCGTTTAGCGTTTCTCGGCGGGGACGACTGACTGCGGCACGTTGTCTGATTACATTGGGCGATTTCATTTTGTCGGCTGAAGGTTGAAGGATATTTAACAAAACATTTTTTTCAAATAAGGTAATAAAGTATCTTTGATTTCCGGATGTTCGAGAGCAAAAGCCAAGTTAGCCATCTGGAATCCAGCCTTATCACCACAATCAAAACGAGTTCCCTCGAAACGATAGCCAAAAATTGGTTGTTCAGTTAACAGTTGTGACATGGCATCGGTGAGCTGAATCTCACCACCGGCACCTTTTCCCTGACCGCCAAGAATATCAAAAATTTTAGGAGTTAAAATATATCTGCCGATTACTGCCAGGTTAGATGGTGCCTCATCTGCAGGTGGTTTTTCTATCATTCCATTCACGCGAAATGTTGTATCTGAAGGGTTGTCGGCATCAAGAATACCATATTTTGAAGTTTCTTCTTTCGGAACTTCAATGACCGCCACAGTGGATGCTCTTAGACGGTCAAATTCTTTAATCATTTGATGTAGAACAGGTGTCTCACTCTTAATCAGGTCGTCGGCCAGTAGTACTGCAAAAGGCTCATCTCCTACAATATCTCTTGCGCACCAGATAGCGTGACCAAGTCCTAGCGGTTCGCTTTGTCTAGTGTAAATAATGGTGCCTGATTTTGGTACAAGGGATTCAATTTCTTTTAAAAGTGCTAGTTTATCACGTTGTTTGAGTGTTTCTTCCAGTTGAAATGATCGGTCAAAATGATTTTCAAGCGCTCCCTTCCCGCCGCCGGTCACAAAGATTAACTGCTCTATTCCCGATGCCAGGGCTTCTTCAACAGCATACTGGATCAAAGGTTTATCAACAACGGGTAGCATTTCTTTGGGCATGGCCTTGGTTGCGGGAAGAAAACGGGTACCAAGTCCTGCCACCGGGAAAACTGCTTTTGTTACTTTCACATGAACACCTGGATATGTTAGGGGGGGAGTATTTCCATTTATACTGATTTCAGAATAGTATCTACCTGACGACTATGTTTTAGTGAAAAACAACAAAACAATCCAGTATAAAATCTCAAATTATAAAGGTAAATAGGTGTAAAGCTTAATTTGGCATAAAATTTCCCTTGCTATTGTTGTATGATCTGAGTCCTCTTAATAAGAGGCATTGTCTATTTTGCATTTATTAAGGAAACATAATGAAATACCTGTTGATTGTTTTATCCATTGCTATTTGCAGCTCAATGGCCAGTCTCTATTATCTGTTGTCCCGGAACCATCACCAGTTCAGGATGTTGCATTTCATGTTAACGGGCATCCTATCTCCCATGAAACCTAAGAAGAGCAGCGTCGTAAAAAGGACTATCATTCTGCAGGCGGAGAAGGGAAGTTTGAAACAGGAACAGCTAAAGAATTATCGGAAAAGTATGGAGATGGGTCGCTGGATAAATGGCTTACGAAACAGGGCATCTATAATTGTGCCTGATGAGGCAAAGAAAAATGACTAGAATCAGGTATAAACGAAGAAATTATTTTATTAAGAAGAATTTTCAGGGAAAGTTGATTCTTGGTTATTTTCTTTTTGTGATGATAGGTTGTCTTATTTTTACTGTTATTCTGGCATTTTTGTCTGTTGATAGTCTGACGGTGGTATATCAGGAAAACGATCTCCAAATTGGTCAGACCCCGTTTATGTTTGTGAAACAGTTGCTTACTGCAAACTGGATTTTTATCATCGCAGGAAGTGCTGTTGTGGTTGTTGGCGCAATGCTGATCACTCATAGAATTGCAGGCCCACTGTTTCGCCTGGAACGAGCCGTGGATAATATGAGCCGTGGACAACTCAATGATATCATTTATCTGCGAAAAAAGGATGAGGGAAAAGAGCTGGCGGCAAAACTGAATCACTTTAACAACGAATTATCTCGAGATCTCAGGCATATGGAAAGGCAATCCCATAATATTGAAGATCTTCTTGTACAATATTCTTCTCTTAATCCGGAAAATACAAGCTTTGAGGATTACGATTCTCTTTTTAATTCTATAGCCAGACAGAATAAGGTTGTGCTGGAAATTATCGAAAAATATCAATTAATTGAATAGGGTAAGATAAGTAATCGCTTTTTGAGGGAGGGGCCAGAGATAAAAAAATACCCTGAACATACTTCAAAAAGCACAAAACTTTTTATAAATGAGTTGCAATTTTTATCGGGTCTGCCCCAATTATTTCCGATGTTTACCAGAGAACCTCTTTCTTAAGCAACTGTCTATTTTTTTTGAATATAGAGTGCATATCATGTAGAATATGCTTCAGGATACCGATCGTATCGGTGGCAAAAGCACCTTTGTTGAGCATTACACACTCTGCCCGTCCACCCATTGCTGCATCAGTCACTTCTGCGCGGCTAGGTAGGTTGGTTTTCATCTGATTCTCAAGTACCTGTGTCGCCCAGATGACAGGCATATGTGCTGCACTGCAGATGTCTAACAGGGCTTCCTGTATAGAGCCCATATTTTTAAATCCTACTTCTATTGCCAGGTCACCACGGGCAATCATCACACCACTCTTTTTACACGCAAGCAGCTGCTCCAGGATCTCCGGCATGTTGGCAATAGCTTGCTTTGTTTCGATCTTTGCAATGATCCCGATATCGTCGCAACCGTTCTGTGTCAGTAGTTTCTGAAGATCACGGACATCTTTGGCATTTTGACAGAAAGAGATACTTAAATGGTCGGCAAAACCTATAACAGCAAGCATGTTTTCACGATCTCTTTTTGTTAACGCTGCCGTCTTAATATAAGTGTCGGGGAAATTAATACCCTTCTCCTCTTTTAAAAGTTTTCCATTGACTTTTGCAAACGTCACTTTACAAATAATAGAATGATCGCTCTTGTCAATCACTTTCAAACCGATTTTTCCATCATCAATAAAGACTTGTGCACCGATTTTTATATAAGATATTATCCCATGAAAGCTACAACTTATCAGTGCCGATTTAAGAACATTTTTATTTTCATCAAAAAGCACCGATCGTCCTTCCATATCGCGTTCAGTTATCACCAGAAGATCGCCTTTAAACAAACGGATAGGATCAATTTGTTTTTCAATATTTAATATACTTCCCTGATGGTGATTATGTCGGAGTTTTGCAGATTCATTTAAATAGACTCTTTTGTTAATCACACCTGTGATATATCCATCGTGTATCTCTGAAATAGTAATAAGTGCTTTTTTTTTGTTGCTGTCAACTACTCTAAAAGAAGATTCTTTATGTAGCTTTTTGAAAAACTTCTTTCCTACAGCAATACGTGCAGGTATCTTTTTCCGGGTTTGTGGATCAATAGTCTCAGCCCTTGTAGTTATCATCTTTCCAGAAAAGATATGTACATCTTTCTCGTATTTATTACTTCCTATGACAACCGGTAAATCCAGTCTCCTGATTTTACCGGTTCGAATCTTTGGACCAGCCAGATCAGCAAATATTTTTATTTTGTTGTTTTCCTCACGTTGTTCATTGATCGTGGCAATCACATCTGCCATTGCTTTCCATATTGCCTGGGAATCGTGAGCTGTATTAATTCTGAAAACATTAATTCCTGAATCAGCCAGATTATGAATCAACTCACCCTTGTTATCAACCGAATGAGAGGGGAGTGTCAGCATGATAGCCGTACTCTGCTTACTCAACTTTTTACTTACTTTGCCTCCAAAGAGTGCCTTGCTGTTTTTGAAAGACAACCCAATAGCTTCTGGAATGGTAAGATGATGAAAAGAAGCCATCTCTTCTGCACTAAGTTCATCACGACAAAGTGAACTACATATCTGGTCATAGAGCGTATCAATACTTCCTGCCACATGAGCATAGGATCTTCCCAGAGACGATAGAGACAACAAAGACAGTGTCTCCTGTAGTTTCGTCCTATCCTTACTGCGCAAGGTAAGATACTGCTTGAAATTCAACAGACTTTTGTATCGTGGATGATCCGGTTCGATCTCATCCCTTGCTCTCAATAATTCATCTCTAATACTGTCTATTTCCTGCCATGCAGATTCCATTAATTTCTTATCCAGCATACATACTCCTTTTTTTTTCTTAACCATTTATTGCAGGTAGCCATATCGTGGCAAACCATAAAAATGAGAAAAAGTCGATCACATCAACTAAAGTAATGACAATGACTAAACTGGAGATCGCAGGAACGATCTTTACCGCTTTGAGTATAAGCGGCACACACGCGCCTCAAGCCCCCCCCTGCAAAGACAAAAGTAATAAACATAATATAGCTGCCATGACTCTGCCAATATACCATGAGGAGAACCAAACATAAGATATAATTGTTACCAAAACGGCAAAGAACATGCCATTAAAAAACGTGGTTCATCCGGATCAAGCGTACTTTTCAAGAAAACAGCCATTTTACAGAAGGATTAGTAAAAGGTATTAAGCGTGAAAGAATATATTGCAGAGGTATTAATTAAAAATTATTGTAACCATTCAGTGTAATTTTTACGCATGTCAGTTTTAATTCTTAAAATCCGGCAACTCACCTTGAAACAATAAAGCCAAGGCTGTCGTTGACCGGCTATCCTGTTTACGGCAAGAAGAAATATAACTCCGGATTCTACAAAAGAATTCGAGCTGTGCGGGTAGGATGTCAATACATATAAGTACCTGAAACCACAAGTTGCTGTTTGTTCCATACTCATTAAGGATATTGTCGTTATCGTGCTATAATCATGTACTTTTTTTTAATTGATGGGGGCTAAGTTCGAATTCTACCCGCACAGCTCGAAGATTTTCAGGATGCGGAATTGTGGGATCGCTTTTCGAAAAGAGCGATTAATTTTTCTATCTTATCAACAATTCGCATTATTGCCAGTGCTGCAGGAGCCTCAGGTGACAGTTCACAAACAGGCACGTATGCTCTCAGTGCATCTTTTATTGCAGCATCTTCTGGGATTTCGCCAAGTTGTGGAATGTCAATGCTAAGATATTTTGCTACAAGTTGTTTGAGTTTTGTCTTGTTCACCTTGGCATTTGGTATATCTCTGTTGATCACCAGTAATGGGTGAAAAGAGTGTAAGGAAAGTTGAGCTTTTTCTTTAGCACCTTCCTGATTTTTTTCGGCCAGTTCAAAAACTTCATTCAAGGTTGAGAAATTATGTTTTCTGAGCGTATGCCCAACCTCGCTATTTGCAAGAAAACTTCCAAGAACTTTCCGTATGGTCGCAAGTTGTAAAAAACTGTATAAATCCATTATCGATGTGGGTTCTGGCATTGTGACACAAATCTGGATGTCACTGAACATAAAGAAATCAAGTGCATGGTAACTTGTCCCAGCACCAACATCCATGAGTATCACATCAACGTCGAGTGTAGATATTGCACGAAGGAGCCGCTGTTTTTCCTGGTAGGACATGTTTGATGTCTGGAGAGTACTTCCGGTTCCTGGGATAATTTGTAATCCATAGAACGAATAAAATGTATGCACAACCTCAGTGAGTGAATCAACTTTTCTATTTAAAAAATCCGTGAGTGAATGTTTAGGCTCAAAGAGACCAAACAGGAGATGGATATCGGCACCCCCAATATCAAGATCGACCAAACACACTTTTTTCCCTTTTTTTGCTAGTAAGAGGGCAAGGTTACATATAAAAGTGGTTTTCCCAGTACCTCCTTTACCTGATCCTATTGAGATTGTAACTGCCATATTATTAAGAGTCGTCCAAGGGTTTACTGCCTTTTTTTACGTTTGTTCCGAATGGTGTAGATGAGATTTGCAGACTTGAGGATTGTTTGTAGTTCTGTCTGGGATGTAGTGGGTGCACTCCATAGCTGCCAGTCCTCTTTGGAACGTAATACTATTTTACCATTTTCAACTGTAATTACTGCCTCTGCTAGTAAGTCTTGTGCTATAGGTATCTCTTGTGCTTGCTCATGATCAGGTTTCTTTTTGTGTTGGATGCAGGAGGAGCACAGGTTCGATGAGTTGTCACTAAAGAGATTCAGAACTCCTCCGCAGTCTTTACAAAATTCCATTTATGCTTTTCTGGTAACACAGGTGATGGGTAGCATGATTTTCTCTCTTTAGTCACAGTCTTTTTTCTTTTCGGTGCAGTGGCAGGAAACATTTAGAGTAGAAAACTTTTTCATCTCTTGTTCACAATATCACAAAAATCTCACAAGTTACATAGAAGGATATTGTAGGTTTAGTGGCGTGATGGGAGAAAACAAGTGGAATATAAAAGGTGTCGGAGCTTAGATGCTCAGAATACGACCGGACAGCGTGACGATTATTTGTAACTGGATATTCGGCATTTGCCATAATTTCCCGATATATGATCATAAATAGGGCTGACAAGGCGCTTCACTTGACTCGTAACTCCTCGCGAATTTTGGTGTACATGCAACAACTTTATCGGCTTCGCTACAGTTAATCTTTAGTCCATTGTCTGGTGTTGCCCTTTGTAAATCGAAGTACAAACTTTCGATTACTCTCAAATGGTGATTTGAAACCCTAACAACTAAAGCTTCACCGTCGCTTAGGCGAAGGTGAAGGACGGTTCCCTCCTGGTGGATTGATCCCCGGAGGTCTTTTCGGCCGATTGTCAGGTCGATCAATAATAATTGTTGTATCATTGCCGTGCCCCCAATATGGATAAGGGTCGTAATAACTATCGTAGTAGATTGTAGAGTGGGTTGAACCAGCACAGCCAGTTAGAAACAGAGCAGCTCCAGTAATAATGATAAGTATCAGTTTCTTAAAAGGTTTCATTGTTTTTTATCCCCCTTCAAATCATCCATTCCCGACCACTCCTGAATCATAAAAAGGGCACCGGAAGGGTCTGCCAACAAGGCGACCTGGTCAGCATAATTAGGGTTCTCAGGTTCGATTAAAACCTTTCCTCCCAGTTGTTTTCCTAATGTTGATATTGCCTTGACGTCCATAACCCTGATAACTGGAACCCATCTTTGCTCCAAAGCTTTATTGAAAAGCTCACGGATTCCAGCACGCCATTTACCATCAGCTTTCAGTATCAAATAAGAGTCCAGCTCTTCAACCATCGAATATCCAGCAAGTTCCTTGTAGAAATCAGCTGAATCACTCGGGTTGTTGGTCCAAAGTTCATTCCAGAGCCATGATCCTTCAGCAATCGGACCATCTTTCGGATCACCAGTTTTGGTTTTAATCAGAGAGAGTTTTGCCCCATGAGGGTCACTCACCAAGGCAACACGGCCACGATCATCTACGTTTTCCGGACCTTTATGTATAATGCCGCCATTGGCTAAAACCATACTTGTGGCTTGGTCAACATCTGCAACAGACAGGGATGGTATCCAGCGTGCAACGTGGTGCTTAGAGGTTTTAAGCGGAACATCGATAATACCTCCGATACGATTATTATTGAGTTTAACTATTGTATAGTGCCCATATTGCTCATAAGTCCAGTTGAATAGCTGGCTATAAAACGTTTTAGCAGTAGCAACATCGTTGGTGACCAGATCATGCCAAATAAACTTACCTGGATGGTAAGTGAGGGTTTTTTCTTCTATGATAGAATCAGAGCGTTGAATAAGAGTACAACCGGCCTGAAGCATGATCATGAAACCACAGAAACCAGAAAAAAAGACGAGGCGCAAAAGCGATATTTTCCTGTTTTTAATTTTCAGCATAAATTTTTCTCACTTAGAAAGTACTTTTTTAGAAGAATCCGTATCGCCTTCATTAACATGTTCTATGTTTAAGACTAGTTTTTAACGCCTTTCCGGTCTGTTTCTCGGTGACGGTTTCCCAATGGGCTGTCTTGTCTTTCCTGTATTTGATCTTACATTAGTGTTTGATTTCCTTGGTGCTGGTTTTGAGACTGTCTGTTTCTTCGAAGGGGCAGAATACTTGCCATTTTTAACCTTGCTTGTTGCCCCATCTTTCCCTGATGTTGGTTTCCAGTCTTTCTGAACCTGCTTACCGGATGTTTTTTTGACGTCTTTTGTCGTTGGCTTCTTAGCATCATTAACTTTGGAATTAGTGGCCTTGGGCTTTTCTCTTTTCTGATTGAGTTCCCGCCGATTTTTTACGCCATCATTTCTTTTATTAAATGATTTGTCTGGGTTTTTGGCTCCAAAATCATTCCTGCGTGATTTTTTTTGTAGATCTATGGAAGTTTTGCTTTTTCTAACGTTTGTATAACTGTATGAATTGTTTACGTTGATATTAACTTCTACATTTCTTTGATATCTATGGTGAGAATGGGGGTGCCATGGACGGTGGTAGGGTGGGTAATATCCCCAATAAAATGGTGAGTGCCAAGGGTGATAAAGTGGTCCCCAAAAAAACAGAAAAACTACTGGAGGGTGAACGTAGACAGGTTCTACTATATAGCTAGGTCCATACAGGAAGACATCCCCAACCACCTGTACCTGAGTTTCACCCTTACTATCTTTTTCAACATCAATCGTTGCGACATCTTGGTATTGTTCTTTCCCAATAACTGCCTGAATTGTTACTAGGTGGGTGTCATCCTTTGATGTTTCTATGACCCGTAAATAATCAACTTCCCCATCTTCATTAAGATCGAGGTTTGAAATCTGAGTTTCTGGATCGTTGAGCTTCTTCTCAAACTCCTCCAGATCTTTCGATTCTCCAAAAACCGATGCCACAGCTTTCAGATCAAGGTTGTCACTGATGTCAGTATTTTTTGCCTCAACAGTGGTTACATCTTCTGCGTATAGGTTGCCACAAGCTAAAAACAGAATGACCAACAGACTTCCGAGTATTCTTCTCATTATTTTTCCCCTTGTGTACTTAATACTATAAAAAAATGCTTTTATTTTATGTTTTTGAACCACCAATTATTAGAGCTGATGGGAAAAAATGTCAACAGTCATTGTCATAGTTACTAAAATACGTAAATTTCAGAGTATATCTTCCTGATCAAACATTCTCAAGCTTTTTTCAATCGCAGTAGAACCTATCTTCAGAACTCCTTACTCGCGGGAAAGCAAAGTGACCCTTTTCCCCCTCCCGTTATCCCCTTTTCGCTCCGAGTTCATACCGCAGTTGCATCTCAGTTCCAGGGTAAACCATTTCGGTTTTATTCAGTGTAACAAAAAGATCTTCCAAAGCACGATTGACCACAGGTCTGGAAGCACCATGAACTTGTACAAGCAGGATTTTGTTTTCTTTGTCAGGTATAATATCTGCTTCTCTGGAAAACAGGTCCAGTAGTATCTGCCTTGCCGCAGGTGTGTCCACGGTTTTACTTTTCAATTGTGCGGCCATG
>JAFLJO010000002.1 GCA_022712975.1 Desulfocapsa sp. | reverse complement strand
TGCGCCGCATCCAATCAACGTCGCCCATAGTCATGACACGGGCGCCGAAGGACCGCGTCACGAGCCAGAGCCTCGACTACGATGCAGTCAAGGAGGTCACTGTGCTGGCCGGCAACGTGGTCATGACATCGGGCGACGATCGCCGCGTTACCAGCGATACCGCAAAGATCGACCAGCGCGCCAACACGACCCTTTTGACGGGAAACGTCGTCGTCAACCAGGGCCGTAACGAGCTTAAAGGCGGCAGGCTGTTCGTCGAGAGCTCCAAGGGTCACACGCAGCTTACGTCTCCCGCAGGCGCTGGCGGTCGCATCACGGCGCGTTTTTATGGTGGCAACGCTAAACCAGCAGGAGACCAGGGCACGAAGGCTGCTCTGAAGAAAGCAGTTGTCGCCGGGTCAAACGCAGCAACCGGCATCTTCAAAACAGATCCCAATGCACCCATCGATATTGAGGCCGACAGGCTCGATGTCGATGACAATGCCAAGGTCGCCAAGTTCCGCGGCGATGTACGCGCCAAGCAGGGTGAGTTCACGGTGCGCACGTCTGAGCTTCACGCGACGTACGCTGGCGCGGCAGGGCTCTCCTTGAAGCCCGGTGACTCGGGCAGCTGTAGTTGATCGTGTAAGAATCCTGGCAAGTGTTGTTTTTCCAGTTCCCGGAGGCCCCCAGAGAATCAGAGCTGGAAGCATGCCTGATTCCAGCATACTGTCCAGGAGTTTTCCCTTTCCAGGAAGATCCTTCTGGCCAACAATATCGCTGAGCGATTGCGGGCGCATACGTTCTGCTAATGGTCTTTGAGTTTTCATGAATTTTATATTTCTGAAACAGGAATAGAGAAGAGTTCAAATACTCCAAATTAGTATAAGAAAGCAAGTTGAGAGAAAAAAGAAATCTAACCCTTGAAAGCAGTTATTGAGGATGATACTATTCATTAAACATACTGTTTTGGTTCTGATCATTAAACTTCATGAGTATTTCATATGGCTCCTAAAAAGATCCTTGTCATAGATGGCAGGGAATCAATTTCAAATACATGCCGCATGGCCCTTGATAACATTGGCTACGAGGTGTCTTACGCCTATGGTGGTGAGCAAGCCATTGAAATGGCAATGGTTGCAAAGTTTAATCTGGTGATAGCAGATGCCAAGCTTCCAGGGAATAACGTCAGTGATACCTTTGATGTTATCAGAAAAACTGCCCCTAGGCTTATAGGATTATTGGTTGTATGTCATGCTGAGATGGATACAGTTGTTAAAGCAATGAACCATGGTTTCAGCAGAGTTCTTGAGGCACCGCTCAACACCAATGAACTTGTGAAAGCCGTTCAGGAAGCGTTTGCACTTTCGGCGCTTCGTGAAGAAAATAGCCGCCTTCAAACAATGCTTCCTCTATATAAACTTGGTGAGAAATTTATTGCCGCTACATCTTTAAAGGAGGTTTACGAGCTGCTGCTAGATGCTATAAGTCTGCAGATTAATGTGCCATCCATATCTGTTATGATGTTTGTAGAGGAAGATGAGTGCATGCATGTCGTGGCATCACGGGGAATGGATGAAGCAGTGGCTGGAAAAGTAGTAGTTAAATCAGGTGAGCAGATTGCCGGATGGGTTTATGAGCACGGGGAAGCTGTGATTTTAAACAGAGAGAGTCAGGATGAATCTCCACTTTCAAAATATCTTCAGCGATCTGAAATAACAGCTTCTATTTCTTTTCCGCTTATGGGGCGTGAAAAAAAAATATTGGGAGTTGTTAATATCAGCCAAACTGCAAAAGAGGTAACATACAGTCAATCTGACCTTGAGATGTTGTCTGTGATTTGCGGCCAGGCCATTATGGCTCTTGAGAATGTTACATATATGGAAGGACGTGAGGAAAACGCTCGTACCCGAGCTTTGTTTGAACAATATGTTGCCCCGGAAGTCGCAGAAATTCTGCTTAGTTCCGGCAAAAGCCTTATGGAACTAGGTGGGGTCAAGGATCTAAGTCTTCTCTTTGCCGATATTAGAAATTTCACCATGGCCGTACAGCATCTTTCACACCATGATATCCATCTGTTTCTTACTGAATTCTTCGATCTTTTTTCCGATGTAGCCTTCTCATGGAAAGGAACTCTTGATAAGTTTATGGGGGATGCGGCACTGGTTGCATTTGGCTCACCCATGGAACTGGAGAAACCTTCAGAAGCTGCCATTTATACAGCTGTGGAGCTTTCTTTGGGCTTTGAAGAGTTACGAAAGAAATGGTTGATGAGGTCTGATGTTTTTGGAAATCTTGGCCTTGGAATCGGAGTCAGCAGGGGAGAGGTCTTTCACGGAAATGTCGGCTCTTCAAGAAGGCTTGACTATACGGTGATTGGGACTGAGGTGAATATTGCCCAGCGTATGGCATCGTTAGCGGAATCAGGAAAGATTTTAATCACCGAGACAGTATACGATGATGTAAAAGGAGTGTTTCCCGTGCAGGGCGGGGCGTCAAGAAAAATACGGGGACTTGAGCATGAAATAAAGCTCTACTCTATTCAGGCAGATTCAGTTACACTTCCCTGATCACCAGTTCTCTTTTTTACTCGTGTCACCTGAAAGTCCATGCTGTCAATCCTGACAATATCAGCAGCAACCAGTTTTCTTCCACGGCGTGTTTCCAACTCACCATTAACCAGTACTTCGCCTTCTGTTATTCGTATCTTTGCTTCAAGTCCATCCTGAACAACATTGGCAAGTTTTAAGAACTGGCTTAATCGTATTGGTTCTTTTCTGATGTTGACGGGTGTGATATTTTTCATTTTATTGGATGTTGGTCAAATTGTTTTGTTCTGGAATACAACAAGAAAAGGTGATAATCCAGATAGTGATGTTTTAATTGCAAACGCTATAATAAACCTTGTTTAGAAACATTCAACTAAGGATTTAATAAAAATTGTAGAGTATACAAGCCAGGTAGATGATTTATGAAAACTCTTATGGTAGAATGATTCAAATTATTTTTAAAGGTCAATTGCTTATCGAATTTTTAGAGGTGAATAATGAAGTTACAGGATCCCGCCCTTTTCAGGCAGGAATGTTATATAAATGGAGAATGGCTTGGATCAGGAGAATCGATAGAGGTTACTAATCCGGCGGATAACTCTATCATTGGAATAGTTCCATCACTTGGTGCCAAGGATACCCAAAATGCTATAAAGGCAAGTCAGGAGGCATATGTTCTCTGGCGAAAACTTACAGCCAAAGAACGTTCCGCATATTTAAAGAAATGGTTTGCTCTGATTGTTGAGCATAAATCAGATCTTGCCAAAATCATGACAACTGAACAGGGAAAACCTCTTGTTGAGGCTGAAGGTGAGGTTCTATATGGTGCTTCCTATGTGGAGTGGTTTGCTGAAGAGGCAAAGCGTGTATATGGCGATACCATCCCCATGTCTCAAAAAGGGAAACGAATTATAGTTCTCAAAGAACCAATAGGTGTGTGTGCAGCAATCACTCCATGGAATTTCCCCTCAGCCATGATTACAAGAAAAGCATCTCCCGCACTTGCTGCAGGGTGTACTGTGATTGTGAAGCCTGCTGCACAAACGCCATTTTCAGCATTGGCACTTGCAGAACTTGCACACCGTGCTGGAATTCCTAAAGGAGTTTTCAACGTCATTACCGGCCCTGCAAAAGAAATAGGAGCAGTGCTTACATCCAGTGAAATTGTTCGTAAGTTGAGTTTTACCGGATCAACTCCTGTCGGGAAAAAATTGATGGCGGCCTGTAGTGAAACCGTGAAGAAAGTTTCTTTGGAACTAGGCGGTCATGCACCATTTATAGTCTTCAACGATGCAGATATAGATGCAGCTATTGTCGATGCTGTAGCGTCCAAGTATAGAAATTCCGGTCAAACCTGTGTTTGTGCCAATCGGTTTATTGTGCAGGAAGGTGTGTATGAAATATTTGCAGAAAAATTAACTCAAGCTGTGAAAAAGCAACTACGAGTCGGTTCCGGCTTTGATGCAGGTATGAATCAGGGGCCATTAATTGACTTAAATGCTGTTATTAAAGTTGAAGATCAGATAAGGGATGCGGTGGACAAAGGGGCAAAAATTCTTGCAGGCGGCAAACGTTCAGGCGATAGTGGGTTCTTCTTTGAACCAACTGTTTTAATGGATGTGACCAGTGATATGAAAATTGCAAAAGAGGAAACCTTTGGCCCGGTAGCTCCTATTTTCATTTTTAAAGAAGAAGCAGAAGGTGTAGCCATGGCTAATGACTCAGAATATGGTCTCGCAGCTTATTTTTTCAGCCGTGATATGGGGCGTTGCTGGAGAGTAACAGAAGCTCTTGAGTATGGAATGGTAGGGGTAAATACTGGAATTCTTTCATCAGAAGCGGCACCTTTTGGTGGAATGAAAGAGTCAGGAATTGGTAGGGAAGGTTCAAAATATGGTATTGAAGAATATCTGGAAATTAAATATATGTGTGTGGGCGGGCTTGATGCTTCATAATTGCTAAATTGGAAATGGAAATAATAGTCAGTTTTTAGAAGATAATTTCCCGTTATCGCCCAAAATCCTCGACAAAACCTTAATACTGAATTACCTCATTTAGAATGATAGTGCTGTAAGTGAATTTGTTTATTAAAACAGGTCGAAAAGCTGTTAACTTGAAAGAATGGAGAAATGATGATGAAAAACGAAAAAAGAGAGAATAAAAGCTTAATGTTCGGTTTGATTGTAGTAGCTCTCTTTGTGCTTTCCGGTTGTATTGGGGGAATAAATACCAGTTCAACTACTATGCCTATTAGTGATGATAACAACTATGCTCCCTTAGCCAGTACTCTTGGAAATCATGAGAATATTGAGTTACCGGCTGAAATGAAATACTGCAATAAAAAAAGTATATCTATTCGTACGGATTCTTTTCGTGGTGGAATTATTCATTACAAGGGAAGGGTTGAGATTCACTCGTTAAAAGATTTTATCATTGCCTCCATGAAGAAGAATAACTGGAAACTTGCCGGTGAAGTCTCAAGTACCCGTGTTATCCTTGCTTTTACTAAGCCTAACAAAACCTGTATGATGAATATCGAATCTCGTGGACCCTTGTTAGATACCACTCTCACCATGTATGTTACAGTTGATGTAGCTGCTTCCAAGGCCTTGAATGCCTTCGGGGAGCCTATTCAATAAATTGAAAAACCCTGCCCTGATATATTAGCCGTTAGCCCAAATCGTATAATGGCTAACGGCTTTTTTTTGTTTGTTGGTGATACGGCTGGTTCACATATGACTAGCACCGGTGATTACAGTGGGAAAAAAGAGGTTCGGGCTTTGTAGGAAGTTCCCGTTACGAACCCTTTTTTTTCACGGAATTTGAACGTTAAAATGGTACATCAATAATAGATGGAAATTGATATAGACAGACAAAAAGAAGTTCAGGAAAAAACAAAACAACTTCTGGTTTACGAAGAACAACAACGTGCTAAGCGCCGTATGCTGAAGCTTGTGGTCAAATTTGACATGGGCGACTGCGCGGTTTTGTTTAATAATGAGTTAATGGGGGGGCTGTCTGATCTTATCTCTGCATATTGTGAGGCAGGAGATCGGGATCGTGTAAATTTTTTATTTGAAAAACTTGGGGATTATACCTGCAGCGAAGACTCCAAGGTACGAGAACGTGCTGTAATGGCACTTAGTCTGTGTATGGCTGGTCTTCAGCAGCAGAAACACTATGATCTTATAAAAAATATCACAGAAATCCTACTTCGCTGGCTTCGAATAGAAACCACCTTTCTTTCTGTTTGTGCTACTGTTTGTCGACAATTACAGGAATATGGAGTCAGAGTGCTTGAAGAAGGTTTATGGGGAGAGTGTGAGTATCTTCTTGAAGTTTTCCATCAAATCCAGTCGGGAATATTAGAAAAAAATAATGCTATCAAGAGTATCGTAAGCAGATCCCAAGAAGCAATGGCCACCGATTATCTCCTTGAAGAATTAACCCTTGTCTGTTTACACGGGCGCGGGAGTAGACGTCAAAAAGCCGAAAAAATACTTGTCCACCTTGGTCGTAAAGCAGCCATCTATCTCCTTGACACCCTTCTTTCCAGTAAAGAAAGAGAAGAGCGACTTCGCTTAATCGGCCTTGTTCCTGCCACAGGTTGTATTGCTGTTTCAGTGTTCAAAGACTATCTTCAAAAAGATTTGCCATGGTATGGAGTCAGAAACATCATTCTAATGATTACTGCAATGGATAATGAGGAACTTATTCCATTGATAATGCCATGTCTTGAACATGAAGATATTCGTATTCAACAGCAGGTTATTGATTGTATAAGTGAGGTTGCAGAAATAAATCAGGGTGCGTACCTTTTAGAGGCTCTGCCTATAGTAAATGATGAATTAAAGCCTGGTCTGGTTGGCTATATTGGACAATTAGGAGAGTTGGGCGGAACTGAAGCTTTTCTTGATTTATTATCACAGCGTGATTCTTTCTCTCCGGCTGTTAACGATAAACTGTTGCAGAGTCTAGTTGTTCAGGTTCGTTTGAGTGACTCAATACGTGCTGTTAATCTCCTTGAAATGATACTTGAAGAGCGTAAAGGACAAAATTTTTCCAAAGATGATCCGGTGGCGAAGGTAGTTAATCAGACTCTGCATATCCTTAAACCGCGTTTAATTAAAAAGGATCATGCTAAAGAATCTCAGCAACAAATTCCTGATATTGGTATTGAATCGGTTTCTTTTGCTGGTGATCCGGGAAGCGTAAATCTCGCCAAAAGAGAAAGTCAACGAATTAATGAAGAAGTCACAGCACTGCTTGGCAGGAACAGAATAACGGAAGCCAGCCAGTTACTGTATAAAAAATGTATGGAAGCAGCGAGGGGAAAACAGTTTGAAATAGCAGAATTGTTACGAGACCGTATCCTTGAGGTTGATCCCAGTGCACTAGCGGAAATTATTAAAACTGGCGAAATAATAGCGGAGGAGCAGTCTTCTACAATTTCACGTAATCATATCAGCATTTGGCAGGATTTGTATGATTCTATGACTACAGAAGAGTTTAATGCACTGTATCATACATTGGATAGCGTAGAGTATGCATCCGGTACTGTCATTGTTGAGCAGGGTGCTAATAATCCTATGCTTTATTTTGTGAACTCTGGAAATGCCAAGTTGACATACTGGCGTGGAAATGAAGAAATCTTTCTAAAAAATATAGGCCCGGGAGAAATAATTGGTGCCGAATCATTTTTTGATATTTCTCTCTGGACTGTCTCCCTTAGCGCATTTGGAAAAACCGATGTGCAATCCCTTGAGAGAGATGGATTTCTTGAATTGCTTGATACGTTTCCAGGGTTGGAACCATGTCTGATCGATTATTGTCTTAAAGCCGGGTCTTCATCTAATTGTCTTGAAATGTCGGGTGAGAACAGAAGACAGCATCCCAGGTATCCTGTGAAATCAATTGTGACGCATACTTTGCTCAATGAATCCGATAAAAACAGCTCCAAGAGCTTCAAGGGAGAGATTGCAGATATCTCTGCAGGAGGCTTATCTTTTTTTATCAGGATTTCCCGTAAAGAAAATGCCAGGTTATTGCTCGGTCGAGGGATTAAAACCTCACTGTCTGAACCAGGAGGGAAAATAATAGAATGTATAGGTCGTATTGTTGCCGTTCGTCTGCAGGATCCTGTAGACAATGATTATTCTGTACATGTTCAGTTTGATGAACCAGTTTTGGAATCCCTGCTTAAGAGTATAATAAACAGTAATTAGGAACCGCTTAGTAACGGAGTGCAAATAACTTGAACAAAGATCACAGTAGGGTTCTATATTAATTTATAACCGCAGAGACGCAGAGTACGCAGAGAAAAGACTTTTTTGTGAAACTCTGCGCACTCTGCGTCTCTGCGGTGCATTAATG
>JAFLJO010000098.1 GCA_022712975.1 Desulfocapsa sp. | reverse complement strand
AAAGTACCGTAAATATTTACTGCTACGCTTTATAATACTGAGAACGTCAGAAGATGGCAGCAGGAAGCTATACTTCCACGTACGTTTCCATCAAATTAACTGTAGCGTATGAAGTGAAAAATATTTATACGTCACAGCTGGGTTTTTCCTTAGATACTTGACAAAATCCGTAGGCAAGGGTAAGAAAACTCTATTTTAGATTATGAAGCATTACTAAATGTAATATATGGCCGAAGGAGGAGCGGTATGAGTGAGGAAAGTGTGATGGTAAATAAGGTGAAAGACCTTTACAAAACGTGTTGTAAATCAGAGTGGAATCCAATGATTACAGGGGTGATTGTTGCATTTCTTTCTGTCCTTATGATGGCTTGGTGGCGTCCCTGGGGTGCTGTTGGGGCAATTCGAAATTGGGGTGAATGGATCATTTATGGATTGAATACTATCATTGGAGCAGAATCAGGGTTGCTTGGATATTATGATGAAGCACCTGCAGCTTTTCTTGGCAGTACAGGATCTGTTATTGGTGTCGGCTTTATTGCTGGTGCTTTTATTTCAGCCTGTCTTGGAAAAGATTTTGCTTTTCGTATTCCACCTTACCGAGAAATGGTGAAGGCAGTTATTGCTGGTATCCTGATGGGTATCGGTGCTGCACTTGCAGGTGGTTGTAACGTTGGTGGTATGTATAATGCTATCGGTAACCTTGCCGCAAATGGTTTTACTATGTGGATTGGTTTGACTGCCGGTGTTTTGCTTGGCCTGAAACTTCTCTATATGGAGATGGAATATATTTCATGGGGAGATGGTGGATCCGGAACTATCAATATTCCTAATATTCTTCAGTCTATACTTGCAATTGCTGGTATTGCAGTGCTCATTTGGTTAGCATACAGCTACGCTGGATTTGAAGAGGGAGCCTTTACCTGGGCTGGTGATAAGGACGAAGACTATATTGCTTCCTTATCTGGAATTATCATGATTGCTGCCGGGCTTGGTTATGCTATGCATCGGGGTCGCTGGTGTATGGTTCAGGGGTTTCGTGAGCCGCATATGACCGGTGACTGTACTCTTGCCAAGTCTATTGCATTATCCATCTTGCTTCTTGCCATTGGTGGTGCTGTATTGAAATATAGTGTCCCTTATGCCCATGGTGGTGAGGCTGTTCTTCATCCTGCTAACTATGTACGAGGCACTTTTGGTTGGGGAGGGATAGTTGGCGGATTTATATTTGGCCTTGGTGCTATGCTTGCCGGTGGTTGCGGTACTGGTACTTTATGGCGTGTTGGTGAAGGACAGATAAAACTGATAATGGTGGTTCCTTTCTTTGGTATTGCAAATTCACTTATGAGCAAATGGTTCCAGAACTTTGGACCAGATGAAATTAATTTTGAGAGATCAGGTGGTCTTGGTTCCTATGTATATCTTCCTGATGTTATGGGATATGGTGGAACCCTTGCCCTGATCGCCTTTATTATGATGATTTGGTATCTGGTTGTGACTTGGAATGAAGACACTAATAAACTGATTATACCCATGTGATGTTAACATAGTTATCAGGGTGAAGGTTAAAATCGCAGTCTCTCATGATCGAGAGGCTGCGATTTTTTTTTGGTTTTTTATTTAAAAATGTAGTTATATTTCTTTCGAGTTCGACATCTTATATTTGTCCTATATGGAAAATTTCAGATACTGATACCTAATGCCGAATATTGAATACTAACCCGACAAGTCGGAAACTTTTAATGTCGCTGGATAAGTACCTTGTGGGGATATGTAGGTTACTAATTTCATTCATGCTCTTTAAACCTCTTGTTTTTTATTGCTGCTTTTATGGAGTAAGGTACTAATACCCACGGGGCATCATGTTCAACATGGATTCAACTAAATTACGAAAAAATACTTTAAACCAACGTGATTTACTCTCCAGTATTGAGCAGCAGAATCGAAGCCGCTTAATAGTGGATCGAGTTAAAAAAATGGCACAGTTTAAATCTGCTACAACAGTATTTATCTATGTTGATTTTCGTTCCGAAGTTGCAACACGCCCCTTAATAGGCCATATGCTCCGGTGTGGTAAAAAAGTTGTGCTTCCCGTTACTCTCGTTCAAGAAAAGGATTTACTGGCTGTTTCCATAACCGATCCTGAAAAAGAACTTTCCCCTGGCTATTGTTCTATTCCTGAGCCAAATGTCGAAATTCGTGAAAAACAGAGGATTTCTCCCGATATAATCGATATTATTTTCCTTCCAGGCTCTGTATTTGATGAACGGGGTGGCAGAATGGGGTACGGTGGTGGATATTATGATCGGTTTGTTTCCAATAAAGCACCTCAGGCCCTGCGAGTGGGGCTTGCCTACGACTTACAAATAGTAAAGCGCGCCCCCTTACAGGCTCATGATGAACTGTTGGATTTTATTGTGACTGAAAAACGTACGATTACAGGGAGCCGTTAAAAAAGGGAATGAAATACGTTGAGCATATTACGCTGCAATTTTTTCGAGTACAGGTGGCGGAACAATGGCAAGGAAGAAGTTTAAGTACTTCGTGTAGGTTCCTTAACAATAGCGGGAGAAATCATGCGGAAAACTGCAATATTCAGAGACCCTCTTTTTATGGATCATGATCCGGGGTTTGATCATCCAGAATCACCACAGCGTCTTAAAGTGATCAATGAAGTGCTGGATAAAGAAGCAATTAAAAAATGTTTTACCTACCCGGAGTTTCTACCGGCGTCGCATAAAATTATCGGTTTAAATCACGATACGGCTCTTATGAACAGGGTGGCAGAGACTGCCGGAAAGATTTTTGATGCTCTCGATCCTGATACAAAAACATCATCTGACTCATATGCAGCAGCGACTCTGGCTGTGGGCGCAATGACCACAGGAGTGGATCTGCTGGTGGCCGGTAAGATAGACAATGGTTTTGCCCTTGTGAGACCTCCAGGGCATCATGCTGAAAAGAACAGATCCATGGGCTTTTGTCTTTTTAATAATGTTGCCGTGGCTGCCCATTATGCTATTGCCCACTGCGGACTTAAACGGGTGATGATCGTAGACTGGGATCTGCACCATGGAAACGGTACTCAGAATTCTTTTTATGATACAGATAAGGTTTTGTATGTGTCTACTCATCAGTTTCCCTTTTATCCCGGTACTGGTGATTTGGGAGAAACAGGGAAGGGTAAAGGTGAAGGATATACTGTAAACATACCACTACCTGGGTATCAGGGTGATGTTGATTATGCAACAATCTTTAATGATATTATTGTTCCAATTGGGCGTGAGTACAAACCGGAGTTACTTTTAGTTTCCTGTGGTTTTGATATTTATAAAGATGATCCTCTGGGTGCCATGGAAATAACAGCAGATGGTTTTGCCTATCTGACAAGAAGCATGGTTCAATTGGCAGAAGAAGTCTGCGATGGAAAACTATTGATTACTCTTGAAGGTGGTTATGATTTAAATGGTCAACGTGACGGAGCAATGGCTGTCCTGTCCGAACTAGCTGGAATATCATTAGATACAGGTTGTGCAACAAACCTTAGTGAAAAGACAGCAAAACAGCTTTCAGAAGCACAATCTGTTCATCCTGCTATTGATCAGGCAAGGGGAGTTGCAAAAAAATTCTGGAAACTGTAACATTTATCTGAGGAAAGTGGAACGCTGGTTTTTTACTCTAAACAGTTACGATTTTAAAGGAAAACGTTTGGAAGATATACAGGCAAAAATTCTTGTTGCAGATGACGATAACATGGTGCGAACCACTATATCGAAAATTCTCGAAATGTTCGGTTATGAAGTAACAACAGTGAGTGACGGGAAGTATGTTGCTGATATCATAGACGATTCGTTCGATGTGATTCTCCTTGATATTGATATGCCCGGTATGGACGGCTTTGAAACCATCGCTGCTCTAAATGGGTGTGAGCACGATATCCCGGTTATTTTTCTGACCGGTGCCGGTTTCATGGATTATGCAGTAAAAGCCATCAATCTTGGTGCCTACGATTTTTTAACAAAACCCATTGAAGACCTTGATATCTTCAACGTAAAAATTCGCCGTGCCATTGAAAAGCGGATATTTATTCGTCGGGAGTATCACTATAAGCGAGAACTTGAGGACGATGTTCGGGCTAAAGCTGCGGAGCTGGAAGAAACCAACAAGCTTTTGCTCACCTATAGTCATAGCCTGGAAAATGCAACAGTTCAGTTAATGTCCAGTCTCCAGAATGCCATGGAGGAGAAAGACTTTTATACAGCTGGACATACCATGCGGGTAACGGAGTATGCAGTGCTTCTCGGGATTGCCATGAATATTTCGGAACAGGATATGGTTATTTTGCGTCGTGCTGCTCAGTTTCATGACATTGGAAAACTGGTTATAGATCTCTCCTGTATTCAGAAACCCGGGAAACTTACAGATGAGGAGTGGGTTTTTATACGAAAACATCCCGTTATCGGGGCAAATATTATAAAGCCCTTGGGCTTTATGGAAAAAGAACAGTTTATTATTCGTCATCATCATGAACGGATGGATGGAAAGGGTTATCCTGATGGCTTGACAGGGGATAAACTTGATCAATTAACCAGGATTTTGATGGTGGTGGATAGTTATGATGCCATGACTTCCAAGCGAAATTATCGAAAAAATATGAATATGAATCAAGCGGTCATTGAGCTTAATAACTGTGCAGGAACCCAATTTGATAAAGAATGTGTTGTGGCCTTTAGTGAGGCCATTGTTGATTTTACAGCCACCGGTGATGCATTTTTCCGGGAGTATCTCGATAATTATAAAAAGTTGAGTTGAGTCTTTGATGGTGTCGTATAAATTCTCCATCCGAAAACCCGGCTTTTTACAAACCCGTTACATTTAAATACTAATGAAAATAACCCGTAAAGAAGTAGAACATGTTGCAAACCTGGCAAAGCTGAACTTAACAGAGGAAGAGCTTATCCGGATGACCGGACACTTGGACAGCATTCTTTCCTACGTTGCAAAACTTGATGAACTTGATACCGCAGGTGTGGTACCCACCACCCATGCTTTTTCAATAAATAACGCCTTTCGTGAAGATGAAATGCAGGAATCTTTGCCAAGAGATGAAGCTCTGCTAAACGCCCCCAGGGACAATGGTGAGTTATTTGTCGTCCCAAAGATCATCTGAAATTTTTCACTCTTTTAAAAGAAACACTCTTTTGAACCGTTATGGTTCTTTTTTTATTTTGAGGCCGCATTGCAATGAATCCATTTGAATTAACCATTGGTCAAGCAAGAATTGAACTTGATAATGGGAACATTTCATCCCGGGAACTGACCATAAGTTGTCTGGATCGTATTAAAAGTGTAGACGAAGATATTTGCTCTTTCATCTCCGTCACAGAAGAAGAGGCATTAAAACAGGCTGATGCTGCAGATAAACTAATTGGTGCAGGAACAACAGATCCCCTGTGCGGAATTCCCTTTTCCATGAAAGATCTTCTTTGTACAAAGGGGGTGAGAACGACCTGTGGCTCAAAGATTCTTGAAAATTTTGTTCCCCCATATGATGCGACAGTGGTGGAAAAATTGAAAAATCAGGGTGCAGTCATTGTTGGTAAAGTTGCCATGGATGAATTTGCCATGGGATCCACTTCTGAAAACTGTGCCTTTACTATCCCGGGAAATCCCTGGAAAAACGGTTATGTCGCAGGTGGTTCATCGGGAGGGTCCGCCTCATCTGTTGCGGCCATGGAATGTCTTGGTTCACTTGGTTCAGATACTGGTGGCTCCATCAGACAACCCGCATCCCTGTGTGGGGTGGTTGGTATGAAACCCACCTATGGCCGGGTTTCCCGTTACGGTCTGGTGGCCTTTGCCTCTTCACTGGATCAGGTTGGTCCCTTGACCCGTGACGTAACAGATTCTGCAATGATGATGAATGGTATTGCAGGCTATGATAAACGGGATTCCACCTCAGTTAAACAGACTCTTCCTGATTTTACCACATCCCTCACCAAGGGACTTGCGGGGATGAAAATAGGTATCCCCAAAGAATATTTTGGGGAAGGGCTGGACGGAGAAGTGGCTGAAGTCGTAGAAAATGGAATTCGGATTCTGCGCGATGCCGGAGCTGAAACCGTTGAAGTCTCATTACCTCACACCGATTATTGTGTTGCCGTCTATTATTTGATTGCCTCTGCGGAGGCCAGTTCCAACCTTGCCCGTTATGATGGTGTTGTTTATGGATATCGTGATCAGGATGCAGAATCACTTGCTGATATGTATCGGGAGTCCCGTTCCAAGGGGTTTGGGGATGAAGTGAAGCGTCGCATCCTTATTGGAACCTACGCTCTTTCTTCCGGCTATTATGATGCCTATTATAAAAAGGCATCCCAGGTTCGAACCCTTATTCTCAATGATTTTCGAAAGGCCTATGAGTCCTGTGATTTGCTTATCTCACCGGTTACGCCCACTCCTGCCTGGAAATACGGGGCTCACGCAGGTGACCCGCTCGCATTGTACCTTTCTGATATTTTGACAATTTCAGCAAACCTTGCGGGAATCCCCGGAATATCAGTTCCTGGAGGTTTCAGTAGCGCTGGACTCCCAATAGGTATCCAGTTACAGGGGCCTCATTTTCGTGAGGATACTCTTTTAAAAGCAGCATTTAACTTAGAGATGGGAACAGGATTAGCTAATAAATGTCCGGATATCTAATACCTTATAATCTTTTTGTGTTTTTTGAAAAAAAATTGGTGAAGGTACTTATACCGGTGTTAGTACCTTACAGAATGAGTTCTTGTTTTTTTATTCAACGGAGGCTATCACTTTGAAAGCACGGGTTCCAGACAACATCAAATCCATCGTTCCCTATCCCCCTGGAAAGCCAATTGAAGAGTTGGAAAGGGAATATGGGGTGAAGAATTCCATTAAACTTGCTTCCAATGAAAATGCCTGGGGATCCTCGCCAAAAGCCATTGAGGCTATTCGTCAGTCACTGAACAACCTGCATCGTTATCCAGATGGTTCAAATTATTACCTGGTACAGGCCATTGCTGAAAAAGATGGATTCTCGCCGGATGAGGTTATTGTTGGGAATGGTTCAGATGAGATTATTGAGTTTCTTGTTAAAGCCTACGTAGAATCCGGGGATGAAGTGATAACAAGCCATCCTTCTTTTCTCATGTACCAGAAGGTGGTTCAGGTGAGGGGCGGGGTGAATAGAGTTCTCCCTTTAAAGGGGATGCACCATGATCTCGATGGAATTCTTGCCACTGTCACTGATCGCACCCGCCTTATTTTTCTTGATAATCCCAATAACCCAACGGCTACGGCCATTGAACCGGCTAAACTGTATTCTTTTCTCAGCGATGTGCCCGAGTCTGTCATCGTGGTGCTCGATCAAGCCTATGTGGATTTTATGGATTATGATAAACAGGTAGATGTATACTCACTTGTTAAAAATTCAAAAGACCGTTGCGGGGTTGTGGCTCTTCGTACATTTTCCAAAGCCTATGGTCTTGCAGGAATCCGTGTGGGCTACGGATTGATGAGTGCTGAGGTCGCAGGACATTTACACAGAGTAAGGCAGCCCTTTAATGTGAATCAACTGGCCCAGGTGGCAGCCATCGCTGCAATAAAGGATACTGAATTTCACGAAAAAACACTCAGGGGAGTCAGAGAGGGGAAAGCCTGGCTGCAAAAAGAGGTCGAAAAAATAGGGTGTGCCAGTTACCCATCGCAGACAAATTTTTTTCTTATTGATGTGAAAGGGGACGCCACTGCTCTCCATGAGGCAATGCTTCATAAAGGAGTTATTATTCGATCAATGAAGGCTTATGGGTATACCAACGTGATCCGGGTAACAGTTGGTACAACCGAAGAAAATGATCGTTTTGTTCACACCTTAAACGATTGTCTCCAGGAACTTGGATATGTCTGATACATGCAGAGAAAGAATTGTCACCATTGATGGTCCAGCGGGTGTGGGGAAATCTACAATCAGTCGAAGAGTATCAACCAGCCTCTCTTTTACCTATCTTGATACTGGTGCCATGTATCGGGCAGTTGGCTTAAAACTGAAAGAAGCAGGAGTTGATCTGGCTGATGCCGGTGCTGTTCGTGACTGCCTGGATGCTATTTCCCTGAAACTTCTTCCGGCAAGGGCAGGTAATGATGATGTGGGAGTGTTGCTTGATGGCCGTGATGTAAGTCAGGAAATACGCAGCCCTGAAATGTCCATGATTGCATCGACAGTATCAGCTCTTCCTGCGGTTCGTGAAAAACTTACCTTGATGCAGCAGGAAATAGGCATGGCAGGACAGATAGTTGCTGAAGGACGAGATACGGGAACTGTTGTTTTTCCCGGCGCTGCCTGGAAGTTTTATCTGGATGCGGCTCCCAGGATACGTATGCAGAGGCGAGCAGAGCAGCTTCGTTCACAGGGGAAGCTAGTGAATGAGGATGAATTGTTGACAATGATAGTCAAGCGTGATCATGATGATCAGAGCCGGTCAATAGCACCCCTGTGTAAGGCCGTGGATGCTGTCGTTATTGATACAGGTTTGTTGAGCATTGATGAAGTTACAGAGGCACTGCTCTCACGAATTCAATAAGGCAGGAAAATCTTAAACATAAAAAAAGGGGTTTGGAAGTGCTATCTTCCAAACCCCTTTTTTATACAATTATTCTGAAATAAAATCAGCCCGTCTGTTTTGTGACCAGTCAAGTTCATTCCGGCCGGTAAAAAGGGGGCGTTCTTCTCCATAGCTCACGGTGCGAATCCGGGCAGGGTTAACCCCTAGATTTACCAGATACTCTTTAGTGTTAATGGCACGGCGTTCGCCCAATGCCAGGTTATATTCGTTGGTGCCCCGTTCATCACAATTTCCTTCAATGATAATCACTGCGTTGGGGTTTTCTTTCATATAGGTTGCATTGGCAGAGAGAACAGGAGCCATTTCGGAGTTGATCCCGGCCTGATCAAAATCAAAATAGATGGGGCTGAAAGCCATTGAAGAACGGCCATGGGAGCGGCGATACTCCTCTGACTGTTGATCAGCATCACTGTTAATAGAAAGACTGCTCCTTTCCGCACCGGTGAAATCCATTGATTCTTCTGCAGCCAGCCCGGTTTCCGAATAACCATCAGCAGCAGGATAGTTAATATTGGTTCCACCGGATAGCTCAGCTCCCCCAAGCTCTGTTCCTTCTGGTGGAATGACTGATTTTTTGCTGCAACCAGTGCTTAGTAATACAAGGGAAGAAAGAAGGATGGTGGTGATAAATGCTGATTTGACCATTGGATTCATAAAAGACCTCATTTTGGGAAAACGCAGAATAGTAAATTTTGAAAAATAGTTCGTGTCTCCATTGAGTTACATTCTAGTCGCAAAAGAAGAGACGTCAAGAATTTTTCATCTCACTCACAACCTGCACGAATATCTCTTGCCTCGCCCTGGTGTTCGTGGTATCGATTTCCACTTGTTAGCAGTGTGATCAGCATGTGTCCGGAATTGGCTGGCTATAAATGTTTTCTGTGGAGGCGGCTGGTTTAAAACGTATTGATTCTGCCAGCTGTGACGCACAAAGATTTTTTCTAACCTAGTCCTGGGCTGCAAGGAAATCGTAAAAAAAGTTTTTCACGATAAAGTCATAGACATTCAAACGCCAATATTGTAGGGTAAATTATCCGCAATTCCCTACAATGGTGTTTTGTATGCCGATATCAAAATCCGTAAAAATTGAACAATGTGGTCGCCAATTCACGAATCATGAAATTGACGAAATTATAGCGACCATAAAAGAATTCCCAAATCTAAGTCAAACAACACTGACAGAAACAATTTGTGAACACCTCGAGTGGGTTACTGCCACAGGACGCTATAAAAAAGATGCCTGCCTCAAGCTCTTAAAAAAAATTGAGACTACTGGTGCTGTTAAACTTCCCCCCAGACGTACACGCCCTAAAACAAAAACTGCCCACCCCAATATATTATCAACTCAGCGACCT
>JAFLJO010000144.1 GCA_022712975.1 Desulfocapsa sp. | reverse complement strand
GGCTGCGGGAAATATATCGGGCAGAGCCTGAGGCCGTAATCCTGGTGGGAACCTATGCGGCCTGTGCTGAATTCATCAAGTTAAGCAAAGCCAGGAACAAGAGCGCGCAGATATTTGCCAGCATCTCCTTTGTCGGCACTGAAAGCCTCAAGCAGGCTTTGGGGCCCCATGGCGACAAGGTGCTCGTCTCTCAGGTGGTACCCTATCCCTGGGACACCCGGATTCCCCTTATTCGCCAATACCGCAACGCCATGCATAAGTACCAGCGGGACTACTCCGTCGGCTTCATTACCCTGGAAGGGTACATTGCGGGAAAACTTTTTGCCGCAATTGCCAGGACCGTACCCGGTGAACTCACCCGGGAAAAATTTATTGACACCATGGAAAAAATTGGCCGCTTCGATCTCGGTGGCGTGGTGCTGAATTTTGGCTTGACCGACCACCAGGGCATGGAGTCCATTTACTTGACCACCATCTATCCGGAGATCCAGAAGGTACAGGGCTGCGGAGAGAGACAATGAAGGGGAAGGAATCTCCTCCCGCAACCAGACGGCGTCCATCCCTCTCCTATGCCCCCTTCAGAGCCTCGTTTCTGGTCATTCTGGCTCTGGCCTTTTTTATCGGCATTTTCTGGATAATCACCGAGTATCAGACCTACCGGGAAAGCATTGCCAATATCCGCCACACCTACCTGGAACTGTACGAGGCCCGGGTCATGGAAGAGATGGACAACATGCGGGGATTCATCGCGCGTCACCGCTCCCAGGCCGACCTGCGGGTTGAAAACGAGCTCAGGGAGAAGATTCGTACCGCCAACACCATCGTCTCGCACATCTATCGCATGTACCGGGAGGAAAAGAGTACTCCCGAGCTACGAACCATGGTGGCCGAAATCCTCCGACCCATTCGCTGGAACAACGGCCGTGGTTCCTATTTCGCCGGTCGTCTCGAGGATGGCACCATTGACCTCTTTGCCGACAATCCTTTTCTTGAAGGGTTAAAGCTCGGACAGCTTCCAGACGGATCAGGCCACTCGCTGCCTCCTGAAATTGTCAGGATTCTGCGGGACAAGGGCGCCGGGATCTATCGCTACCGGTTCATGAAAGAAGATGTGGTGGGCAGAAGTTTTCCCGGCATTCTTTTTGTCAAGTATTTCGCTCCATTCGACTGGTACATCGGCGCCGCTGTCTCTAACGAGGCCATGGAACACCTTCTCCAAGAGGAGATTCTCTCCGCCATCCAGGTCATGCGTTTTGACAAAGACGGGTTCACCATCTGCTTTCGCTCCGACGGAACCATTATCAGTCATCCAGAGAAAAAAATCATCGGCCGATCCATCACCGATCTGGTCGACAGCCAGGGAAAACCCTATGGTCTGGCCATGCTGGATGCCGCCCTGGAACCGGAGGGTGAGCATCGTATCCACTACCAGATGAACATGGGAGGTTCCAGGAAGAGCGGTCAACGACTCAGCTATGTTCAGGCCTATCCTGACTGGAACTGGATCTTGGCCACGGACATGTCCATGGCATCCATGGAAAAGGCCATTGCCGAGGAAACCCGTACCTATGTGACGATTTCTTTTAAAAATGTCTTCATCTTCATCGGCCTTTTTGTCTTGGCGGTTCTCCTGCTTCTGGGGGTTGCCTATTATCATTCAAACAAAATCAAGCATGGTATTAGCCTGTTTACCGACTTCTTCCGCAAGGCGGCCGACAACCAGGTCAAGATTCAGGATCAGGATCTGGCCTTTGCCGAGTTCGAAGACCTGGCCCGGCTGGCCAACATCATGGTGGACGACCGAATCCTGAAGGAACGCATCCTCCGGAGGGATGAACTGCGATTAGACACCCTGCTCAAGCTCAGAATGATGGAGGACGATGATATCCAGGATAAATATAATTTTGTTCTCCGCCGCATTGTCCAGATCACCGGTTCTGCCTCCGGCTACATCGCCCTGATCAACAACAGCCAGACCCATGCGACCCTGTGCTCCCGTGTCACCATCCATACCAGCCAGTACGGCCTGGGGCCGGACGATAACGCAGACCTCATGTCTGTGGCAGAAAGCGATCTGATAGGCACCTGCGTGCTGAAGAAACAACCATCCATTCTCAATACCGCGGCCCAAACCAGCCGCTTCCATACCTATCCCTACAACCGGCCGGTACATCGTCGGCTGGACGTGCCGATCAGTAACGACTCCAGGGTGGCCCTGGTGGCCGGGGTCTGTGACAGCAGTTGTGACTACGACAACTCTGACATCCGGCAGATGACCATGTTGCTGGAGGGCATGTGGCTCCACGTCTTGAAAACCTGTTCGGAAAAGGAGCTGGCCATCTTGGAGAGACAGGTGATTGCCATCGGCGAGGAGGAACGAAGCAGAATCGGCCGCGACCTGCACGATGATCTTGGCTCGCACCTGAGCGGCGTGGAACTTCTGAGCAAGGTTCTGCACCAGAAGCTGGAAAAAAAGGTTCCGGCTGAGGCTGAACAACTTGGCACCATCCGGGAGTTGATCCGGGAGGCTATCGAAAAAACCCGTCGTTTTTCCCGGGGGCTGTATCCGGTACACATCAAAGAATATGGCCTCAAGGCGGCCATCGAAGAACTGGTCGTGGAACTGGAGCAGCTCTTCCCGGTTCGGTGCAGCCTCTCCATTGACCAGAAGGTGGAAAAAATTGCCACTAACCAGGCTTCCCATGTATACTACATCATCCGCGAGGCCATGTTCAACGCCGCTCGTCATGGACGTCCAGAGAAAATCGAGATTGTCGTCCGATGCGATCACCGCCACCTGTCGGTGCGCATCATTGATAACGGGAAAGGATTTGCGAAAAAGGACAGAAAAAAAGGTATGGGCTTGCACACCATGCTGTACAGGGCTAAGGCCATCGGCGCCAGCTTGGACATCGAGTCCGAACCGACCGGGGGCACGACGATAACTCTTGAGGGAAGGTGTTCAAGTGAAAACAAAGATTCTCATTGTTGATGATCATCCCATTTACCGAATGGGCATGCGCGAACTGCTCAACCAGGAAAACGATTTCGTCGTCTGCGGACTGGCGGCAGACATGGCAGAGGCCCGCAGGGCACTGGCCGAGCAGGACGTGGACATGGCCATCATTGACATCACGCTGGCTGATGAAAACGGATTGGACCTGATCAGGGAGATCCGTAGCTCAGGCAGCGACTTAGCGATCCTGGTTCTGTCCATGCACGATGAGTCGGTTTGGGCGGAGAGAGCCATCCGGGCAGGAGCCCGCGGCTATATCATGAAAAAAGAGGCTTCCGAATCGGTTGTCTGCGCACTACGCAATATCCGCAAGGGCCAGATCCACGTCAGTCCCGATATGGTCTCAATCCTGCTGGACAGGATGCACCAGGGTTCAAGGAACCAGGGAACGTCCACGGTGGATCTGCTCACAGACCGGGAATTGGAGGTGTTCCGTCTTATCGGCAGCGGTCTCACCACCAGGAAGATTGCCCTGCAGATGCACCTGAGCATCAAGACAATCGGTACATATCGAGACCGCATCAAGCAAAAGCTGGGCCTGAAAAACGGCACCGAGCTGTCCCGTCGTGCCGTCTTGTGGACCGAGCAGGAATCACCCGGTATCAACAACGCAACCCTGTAGGTTAAAACCCTACAAACAAGTAAGCTATACACCTGCATTAAATAAAGCACCCTCCTGATTTATTTTTTTGCCTCAATAACTTAGTATCAATCCAGTTACTAACAGCTAGAAGCCCCCCCATGTACCTGTATCGGGAAATCAAAATTCCTGTGGGAATTGTTCCTATGTTAGTTGCCTAATACCTAATACCTAATATCTAATACCTAATACCTACTGCCCGCAGGGCATAACGTCCAAGGACGATATAACGAATAATAATTTTTCACGAAGCTACTGTCGATTGCATTTTCGCATGCGGGAGCAAAGAGCTGGGAATAATTAAATAAGGAGGAAAGTATGGGAGTTTCCAGACGTAATTTCTTAAAAGGCAGCGCCATAGTTGCTGGTGCTGTCGGTGTCGCAGCGCTGAACGGGAATCAGGCTCAAGCCGAAGCCGATTTTGAAGCGGCTGAACTAAGGATAAAAGGATTGCAGCATACCACCACAATCTGTCCCTATTGTGCGGTTGGTTGTGGTCTGATCGTGCATGTCAAAAACGGCAAGGTGGTCAACATCGAGGGAGATGTTGAACATCCAATAAACAATGGCTCTCTTTGCTCTAAAGGAGCCGCATTGATTCAGGTTGTCAACAACGATCTGCGCCTGACCAAGGTTCAATACCGGGCACCCAAAAGTGATAAATGGGAAGAAAAATCATGGGATTGGGCAATAGAGCGAATTGCCAAGCTGATGAAAGAAAGCCGTGATAACAATTTCATAAAACAGGAAACAATAAAAGGCAAGACATATACTGTTAACCGCAATGAAGGCATGGCAGTTGTCGGCGGCGCAGCACTTGACAGTGAAGAGTGTTACCTTCTTGGTAAATTTGCCAGGGCAATGGGTGTCGGTTACCTGGAACATCAGGCTCGAATCTGACACAGCGCAACGGTTGCCGGTCTGGCAGCCACATTCGGTCGTGGAGCAATGACCAATCACTGGAATGATATTCAACACTCTGATGTCATCCTGTGCATCGGATCAAATCCTGCTGAAAATCATCCTATCTCGTTTAAATATATTAATAAAGCAATTGACAAAGGGGCCAAACTGCTCTCCGTTGATCCGCGCTTTACCCGAACTTCCTCCATGGCGGATCATTTCGCCCAGCTACGAGCGGGAACAGATATCTCCTTCATTGGCGGTATGATAAATTATATTCTGGAGAATAATCTGATCCACAAGGAATATGTGGTCAATTACACTAATGCTGCCTTTCTGATCAATGAGGACTTCGAATTCAAAGATGGTGTTTTCTCCGGTTTAGATGCTGCATCTTTCAGTTACGAAAAAGACTCATGGACCTATCAGTTTGACTCAGACGGCAAGGTTCTGCGGGATGACAGTCTGAAGGATCCCCGCTGTGTTTATCAGCTTATGAAAAAACACTATTCCAGATATACTATGGAAAAGGTTTGTGAGATAACCGGGACTGATAGAAAAAATTATATGGCAGTAGTTGAGACATTTTGCAGTACTGGCAGGCCGGATAAAGCAGCAACAATCATGTACGCCATGGGAACCACACAACACACCTATGGTACCCAGAATGTTCGTTCCTATGCCATGTTACAGTTATTACTTGGTAATGTTGGCATTGCAGGTGGCGGTATCAATGCTTTACGTGGTGAAAGCAATGTGCAGGGCTCAACCGATTATGCGCTCCTTTACCATATTCTGCCCGGTTATCTGGCGGTTCCGACATATGCCAATACGAATCTGGCGGAATATCTTACGAGATGGACTCCGACAACAACTGATACGCAGAGCGCAAACTGGTGGGGCAACACTCCTAAATATATGGTTAGTCTTCTCAAGGCGTACTGGGGTGATGTCGCAACCAGGGAAAATGATTTCTGTTTCGACTACCTGCCAAAACGCAGCGGCAATTATTCCTACATTAAGTTGATGGAACGGATGCAGCGTGGTGAATTCGACGGTTTGGTCAATATGGGTACCAACCCGATTGTCGGCGGAGCTGATTCAAATGCGATTGGTAAGGGACTCGACAAGCTGAAGTGGATGGTTTCCGTTGATCTGTGGGAAACCGATACCTCCGTTTTTTGGAGACGACCTGGGGCTGATCCTAAAACCATTGACACAGAAGTATTTCTGCTTCCAGCGGCTTCTTCAGTTGAAAAAGAGGGGAGTGTCTCAAATTCCGGTCGCTGGGCTCAATGGCGTTACAAGGCAATTAACCCGCCGGGGCATGCTGAAAGTGATGCATTTATAATTGATCAATGGGTCAAAAAACTGAAAGAACTTTATGCAAAAGATGGGGTATACCCCGGTCCGATTACCGACCTTGACTGGAACTACGGTGATGGCCACGAGCCGGATATTGATATGGTCGCCCGTGAATGCAATGGTCAGTTTACCAAAGATATGGTGATCAAAGGAAAGTCTTATAAAAAAGGAGAACAGGTACCAAGTTTTGCATTTTTACAAGCTGATGGCTCAACAACCAGCGGTAACTGGCTGTACTGCAACTCTTATACAGAGAAGGGTAATATGATGAAGCGCCGTAGTCTGGAGGATCCTTCAGGTATGGAGAATTATCATAACTGGGCATGGTGCTGGCCTGTTAATCGTCGGATACTGTATAACCGGGCTTCAGTGGATTTGAATGGGAAACCATGGAATTCCAAAAAACCTGTTATCGCATGGAATAAAATATCCCGGAAATGGGAGGGTGATATACCCGATGGCGGCTGGCCACCAATGAATGAAGAGGGTACAAAGTCTCCTTTCATTATGATTCCGGAAGGATTCGCAAGGCTGTTTGCATCAGGACTTGCCGACGGTCCATTCCCTGAGCACTATGAACCAATGGAAAGTCCCGCTATCAATGCAATGAGTGCACAGCAATGTAATCCTGCCGTAATGGCGCCTGACAATCTCGATAACAGTGGTAAGTATCCCTATGTTGGTACAACATACAGGGTTAGCGAACACTGGCAAGCCGGGGCCATGACACGAAATCTTCCCTGGCTGGTCGAGCTGGTTCCAGATATGTTTGTTGAAATCAGCCATGAACTGGCAAAAAAGAAGGGATTGCAGAACGGTGATATGGCTACCGTCACAACCGTGCGAGGTACAATCGAAGCGCGCACCCTGGTTACAGGACGACTAAAACCCATGGTGATCAGCGGAAAAATAGTTGAACACGTCGGAATGCCATGGCATTGGGGATTCAACGGTCTTTCGACAGGGGCAAGTGCGAACACCCTGACTGCAGCAGTAGGCTGTGCCAATACCACCATCCCGGAATACAAAGCATTCCTTTGTGATATTGAGAAAGGAGGTAGTCAATCATGAGCAAAGTAAACATTAAGAAAGGGAATGTGTTCCTGATCGATCTGACTAAATGTACTGGTTGTAGAGGGTGTATGGTTGCCTGTAAGCAATGGAATCAGCTCCAGGCTGAAGAGACTGACTTTTTTAGCGGAGAAGGATATCAGAATCCGCGATCCACATCAGAACATACCTTTACGTTGATCAAATTTCGAGAATATGAAAAAAACGGTAAGATTGAATTCTCTTTTTATAAAGAGATGTGTATGCATTGTGACGATCCGGCATGCGTTTCGGTATGTCCGGTAAATGCTTTTGTGAAAACCCCTGAAGGCCCGGTTATCTACGAGAGCGATCTGTGCATCGGTTGTCGTTTTTGTATGATAGGCTGCCCATTCAACATGGCAAAATACGAATGGAGCAAAAAACTTCCGCTGGTGAAAAAATGTGACGGTTGCTACAGCCGGATCAAAGAAGGACTCGAACCCGCTTGTGTCACTGCCTGTGCGACTGCAATGGACTATGGTCCGCACGATGAAATATTAAAGATGGCACAGCAACGCCTCAAACAATTCCCGGATCGTTACCTTGATAAGATTTACGGGAAAGACGAGGCAGGGGGAACGGGTGTTTTCTATCTCACCTCCGAACCATTTGAGGAACTCGGTTTCGATACGGTTACGAAGCGTGCTCTTCCAAGCTATACATGGCCGGCACTGAGCCTGGTTCCCGCAACATTTCTGACAGTGGGTGCTGGATTGAGTGCTTTGACTTGGATCACCAACCGTAGGGAGCGTATAGAAAAAGAAAAAAACGAGAAACTTGACAAACAAAATTCTACCGAGTCCAAGGAGGAGCAAATATGAGCGCAGCGCGATCTATATCCAACGAATTTAATAGCTATCACTGGTTTGTCAAGCTGATGATGATGCTGGTTGTTGTCGGAGCCGTATCTGCCATTATTCGTTTCGTTTTTGGCCTTGGAGCAACCACCAATCTCTCCGACAGATATCCTTGGGGACTATGGGTTTCCTTTGACATCGTCACCGCAGTCCCACTGGCCGCAGGAGCTTTCACCCTTGGAGCAATTGTTCATTGTTTCAATATCAAAAAGCTGGAACCTTTAGTTCGTCCGGCAATTGTCACTGGTTTTCTTGGTTACTCGCTGGTTTGTGTTGGCTTGCTCGTCGATTTAGGCCAGCCCCATAAAGGCTGGCATGTCCTGATCCATTGGAACCTGCAGTCCCCAATGTTTGAAGTTGCCATGTGTGTTTTGGCCTACACCACGGTTCTTTTTATTGAATTTCTGGCACCTGTAGCGGAAAAATTTGGTTGGAAATTGTCCATCAGGGTTCTGCGCTGGTTTGAACTGCCGTTGGTCATTCTTGCTGCGTCAATTTCAACGCTGCATCAATCGAGCCTTTGGACATTCTTTGTAATCGCCGTCGATAAGTTACATAACCTTTGGTACAATCCGCTGCTACCACTGCTTTTCTTTATGAGCGCAATCTGCGCTGGTATTTGCATCATTATCCTCGAGGCAATCTCTTGCCATAAATGGATGGGACAGCCAAACGAAGATGAGCTTTTAGCTACTCTGATAAAAATATTACCTTGGACTATAGGCGCATATATAATAGTCCGCATTCTCAGCATGATTTTTCTGGGTGGACGTCCTGTCTTTGATACCCCTGTAATGACCTGGTTGTTTGCTGTAGAAATGGGAGTAGGCTTTATTCTCCCGTTTATTATGTTTTCCCGGATGTCAATACAAAACAATGTGAGATTTATGGGAAGCGCGGCTGCATTGCTGATATTTGGAGTTATAATGAATCGTTTTAATGTTTCGATGTTTGGAATGATGGATCCTAATGAGATTTACTTTCCTTCAATGATCGAATCATTGGTAACTCTTGGTATTATTGCAGCACACATCCTGCTTTTTGTGGTGATTGCCCGCCATTTTCCAATATTCGAGCATCATACGGAACCAGAAGAACATCCACTACCCGCATATTCGCGTAGTTGATATGTAGCGTAGCGTCCTGCAACCGTCTCCGTCGTCATGACGGAGACGGTTGTCGATATTGTACTCAGGCACTTGTTAAACCAACAGCACATGCTGTTGCTAGCGACCTGCCAAGTGGGTACAGTTTGTTTTTTTGTCGATTGCCGCCCCTCTATTCATAAGGAGAATCCATGCCGCCTATTATAAGCTTTATCGGTCGAAAACCCAGCGACACGACAATAGTGGCAAGCCAAGTTGTCAGCCACCTTACTAAGAGTGGGTATTCGCTTGCAGTCATTAAATCCACCGGGGACAATACAATTATTTCCGATCAACCGGGAACGGATACAGTAACCTATCAAAAGGCAGGATCACATGCCGTGATCCTATTGGATCGGGAACAAATGATCATACGAATAAAGAAGGGAGGGCAAGCACTGACTCCTTTGGCGTATCGTTTTTTCTCAGACGTAGATATTGTTATTGCGGAAGGTTTTGAAGATGACCACCATATAGCTAAAATTGAGGTTTCCAGAGATGGGCGTGACCTGTTACGTAATCAGGTCAAAAGAGTAATCGGTGTTGTGTCTGATCGTCAAGTTACCGGCAACTCTGTTTTTCGCTGTGATGACAGTAGAAAAATTGCTGGTTTTATAGAAAATCGTTTGCTCTTAAAACCCAAACCTGAACAGACCGTTTTGTTTATAAACGGCAAAAAGATCGCGCTTAATGGGTTTATACAGAAAATCCTGGCTGGTGCTGTGGTGGGGCTTGTGGATACTTTGAAAACAAAAGAGGATGCAAATAATATTGAGTTGTGTGTTCGCATACCAATAGATACACACGCAGACACTCCCCCTATACTTGTGACCTCAGACGAACCGTTGCTTGGGATTTGCTAATACTGTACCATAGCTTAAAATTTCGACATCGTGTGGACTCTGTTTTGAATGTGTTTTTATACAATAAATCCAACCACTTGTGCTTGTGTTGTCGTCTTGCTAAATTTGATCCAGCAGCTTTGTTTCAGCAAGGAAATCAAGAGATTGCCATAAATCAGCTTCGCTATGAGGTTCCAGTGTGACAAGTGGATGCAGATTGTTTGTTGCAAGAAATTGAAAAAGGCTTTTGAAGTCAAAGGAACCAAGGCCAATCCCCAGATGTTGATCGCTCTCTCCATCATTGTCATGCAGATGAAGCTGACCAAGCCATGGAGAGAGTTTGGGGAGCCAATCCTGCCAGGGAGTTTTGGCAAAACTCATGAGGTGCCCCACATCCAGACAAAATTGTGCGTTGGGAGAGTTTAATTCAGAAAGAATTGCTTCATGCGTTTTGGGATTGTTCTCATAGGTGTTTTCCAGCATGAGTATACAGTTTTGCTTTGCTGCAACCTGAGTCAGCTCATGCCAGGTTTCAAGTGTTGAACGTTTCCATTCTTCCCATTTGTACCCCTGTTTATTATCCTCATAGTTTAAGTGACAAACAATTGATTTTGGCTGGAATATTTCTATCAGACGAAACGCTTTGCGGAGTTTGTTTCGACTGGCTTTTAGGATTTTAGGATCAATCGCCCCCGGGGCAAGATCAAAGAATGGTGCATGGAGTGTGCAGGAGAGTTTGTTGTCCTGCAGGATGGTCGCAATTTTTCTAAATCCCTCATCAGATTCTTCATATAGGCAAAGACCTTCCAGACCAATTTCAGGTTGAATGCCATGGCTGAGGAATAGCTCAAGGTAACGATTTTTTAATTCATACCAGGGCGCATTGACGAAACAGCGGGAGATGATGTGTTGGTAGTTGGTTTTGCTCATAAGTGGCTTTTAAAATGTTGGTTTATCGTTCACCAAGATATTTTACCATCTGGCTCATTGAAAGTTTTATGCTTGACGGGCCGGAACGAATGAAAAAATCTTCCTGTTTGCCGATGGACATAAATACCGGACGTCGAACTCGCTCACACTCTACAATGAGAATGGTTTTTTCTTTTATAGTGACAATTTTCAGATGAATAAAGCGTGTGAATTCAGCCCCGATATGGGTGTTAATCATATTTTTAAAATGAAGCCTGCATTTATCTTCATTGGCAAAATTATCGACATCAATTCCTGGAACTTTTCCAGTATCATCCACACCAATAAGAAGAATGCCACCATCACTATTCATAAAAGCGGCTACTGTTTTCAACCAGGCAATCTCAATTTCTTTACCGGTTTTTCCAGTTCTCAGATTGGTACGCATGGTGGATTTGAATTCCAGAGTAGTGGATTCACCTGCCCGAATTAGTGCTGTAATCTCGTTTTCAACACCAAGCATGTTAATATGTTGCTGCGGTATATCCCGTAATTGATGGCTATACCTGCGAACAAGAAAAATGGTCATGATAATACCGGTGAGAAGGATGGCTCCAACTATCATTGCAAAGCGCAGCCAATGTTTATAGAGATCCTCGAAAATATCTTCCTCAGGAATTACAATAGCTACCCATACATCATCATTGGCCTCAGAGAGCGGACTGAAACCAAGCCACCACGTTTTATCATTACTTTTAATGGACACAGCCTGATTTGTGTGTAGAGGGTTGCTTTTGAACTTTTCTATTACTGCTGTAAGAAACTGTTCAGAATTTGTGGTGCTCAGATTGTTATTTCTGATATGGCCTGGGAGTGTAGCATCACTCTGAAGCAGCAGAATACGGCTATTTTCTGTGATTTCAAGCTGTTCCATAAAGTTCATGAGGTTTTTCATGGTAAATGAAATAGCAGAGATGTAAGTTTTTTCCAACTGATTTTGTTTGTTTGTCCAACGTAGGCTTGCGGTGATTCCTTTTTCTCCAGTCGATTCTAAGGAGTACGGATAAGTAAGAAAGAATTGCTTTTCTGAATTCATGGTCAGTGCTCCCCGAAACCAGGTAGCAGTAACAGGATTGTGGCTGTCATCGGTAATCAATTGCTCATTGATACTTTTTCCAGCAACCCACAGTGAAGAAAAGGATTCTGACTTTTGATGTCGATGTAATAACCACTGGTTTTTGTAATGCGAAAGGCGAGTGTCATTTCCATCAGTATCAGCTAGTGATATTGCATTAATTTTGGGTTGGATTTCCATGAGCGCCTGAAACTGAGTTGCAAGAAGTTCAGGATCATTCAGTTTAAGTAGGCCGGATTCTCCCCATTTGCCAAGAAGAGCTATGGTGTTAGCCAACGGCTCGGAAAAGGACTGAAAATGAATTCCAGCCTGCTTGTTTGCTTTGATGATAAGCGATGTTGAGATATCATGTTGGCTCTTTATGCCCTGGATGAGCACGATGGCAAGAATTGCTCCAGAAGTTATAAAAAGGATGAGTAGGATATCACGTAGAAGCCTTCTTTTGATATTTCTGGGACATCCTTTTAAGAGATCGGAGAGTGTTGAGAGAAGTGACATAGAAAAACGTAAGCCTCATGATCTGAAAAAGTGTTCCATGGATTGGAGAATTCTTTGCTGTTCACTATCCCGCATATATGTGTGAATATATCACTCTTTCGTTGAAGTTACTGTGCGAATGGCGTCACCAATTTCCTCTGAAAGATTCGACAATCCAATACTAAGTCCTTGAACCAGAGAGCTGTGGCTGGAATTTTCGGGTGGGACAATATAGGTGGAGGTTTTGGAATAGAGAATAGCCAGGTTGGTATCACTGATCTTCCAACGTGCGTGAAGCAGTGCCTGTCCGTTTGAATCTTTTTCAAAATGGAGCAGAGTGAGTTCCAGTTGTAACCCTTCAAGCCCATGATTATGCGGGTACGAAAAGATATTATTTGTGCCAAGATCATAGGACAGATTATTGATAAGGGCATCGGTCAGCATTTCCTGAAGATTTCCTGCCCACCTGTGTTGTTCTTCTATGGTGATGGCGTATGCGGATTTTTGTTTGACCAACTGCCCCTTATCAAGAAAGGAGGATATTACGATAGGACCTACCAAAATATCTGGCAGAGAGTTGGCCGAAGGTACTGCAACCTGCTTTGAACTTTCCAGGGTGTAATAGAAAAATGGGAGCTGTTGTCTCATACATCCTGAGAGAAACAGCACCAGGCAAATTAGTGAAAACGAATAAAAAATTGGTCGGTTGTTTTTAGTCATTTTTGTTTTCTCCTGTATTCTGGAGACCGAAGATTAATGTGTCGGGATTTCGATGAACATAATCACTGAGTCGTTCAATTGAACTACCAGTTTTTTGAAGTTGCCGGACGGCAGTGTTAATACTTCGATAGAGAGGAGAAGAAGGTTGCAGCACAGTCCCTGCCTGTACTAGCAGGACATTTGCCTGCTGTGCAGTTGAGTCAATGGCGCTTAATGTTGTCTCGATGCTATCGACTATTGGTGGAATGTTCTTATTCAAGGAGTTCACGAGATTATCAGCATCGGCAGTGAGAACATTGAGTTGATCAAGCCCCGTGTTCACTTTTGTGAGAATCGGCGGAATACCGGTATTAAGCTGTAACAAAACCTTATTGAGATTTGTTGTGGTAGTTGAAAGTTCTTCAATCAGGTGTTGGGTTTTTTCATTATTGAGTGTTTCTGCAAGCCCGCTTGTAAGGTGCTCAAGGGAGGTTAAGGTACTCAGTGTCTTTTGGAAAAGCTTATCAATGTCAATGTTTTCCAGTGTCCTTGTAATCTGTTGTATCTCGGATGGCAGAGTTGGAATTTCAAAATATTTACCCAATGTATCTCTATATACAGGAATGCTGTTTTCATAAAAGGCCAAATCAATATAACGTTGTCCTGTTACAATACTTACGAGTTTTAGTTTAGCTCTCAGGCCGTTCTGACACATGGATTCCCAAAAGATATTTACGTTATCATCCTGTTCAGTATTCGGATTATCCATGATGAAGGCTTTTCCGGCATATAGTGAAATAAGAACAGGAATAATCAGCTTCTGATTGGGGGGGCCGGTGGTAGCTATCTGAATTCTGATATCTTTCACATGACCAACGGTAACTCCACGATAAGTAACAGGCGCCCCAACGCTCAACCCTTGAAGAGATCCCTCAAAGTAGGTAATTACCAGACTCTCCTTGTCAAAAAACCGATTTCCTCCAAAGATGACGATTGCAGTCATAAAGAGAAAAACTGAGAAGACGACAAAGATGCCGATCACTACTGGTTGGATTTTTTTATTTGTCATAATATTCTTTCTCTACGGATGATTCTCGTCCAGCAATGAAGAGGAGCGACTGAGAAATTGTTTTACTTTAATGTTGTCACTGTTTTTAGCTAGCATTCTTGGGTTACCGGTGGCAAGCATGGTTCTGGTTTCTGTATCAATAAAGATAGAATCATCGGCAATGGCAAAGATTGACGGCAGTTCATGGGACACGATAACAATGGTTGCTCCCAGACTGTCTCTTAGTTCCAGGATCAGGTCATCCAGCATCCTTGAACTGATAGGATCAAGCCCTGCCGAGGGTTCATCAAGAAATACGATATCAGGATCAAGTGCAATGGCACGAGCCAGGCCTGCCCGTTTTTTCATTCCTCCACTAATTGCTGACGGGAGATAGTCTGCAAATCCTTTTAGCCCTACCAGTGCCAGTTTTACATCTACAATTTCCTGAATGAGATGTGTCGAGAGGGTAGTGAACTGCTGTAAGGGGAGAGCAATATTTTCTCCAATGGTCATGGAACTCCAGAGAGCGCCGGACTGGTACAATACACCACAGCGCTGCATCCGTTGAACTCTTTTTTTATAACTGCTCTCCCAGAAATTCATGTCAGAATAAAAAACAGTGCCGGCAGCAGGAGCTTTAAGTCCTGTAAGGATTCTTAAAAGGGTGGATTTGCCGCATCCTGATTCACCCATAATAGTAAAAATAGAACCCTGTTTTACCTTGAATGTAAGGTTCTGTTGTAATACAAAATCACCATAGGCCATGGTAAGATCATCAACATCAATGAGGGTTTTAGTTGTATCCATGACAGCACTACACCCCGATGAGATTGAAGAAGAAGGTGAACGCTGCATCTGTGATTACGATGAGGACAATGGCTGAGACCACGGCTGATGTAGTTGCCTGGCCGACAGCACCTGCATTTCTTTTACAGTGCATTCCTTTTATACACCCGCAGAAAGCAACAATGTATCCAAATACAACGGATTTAGTAACTCCTACGAGGAAATGATTGAGAGTTACTGCTTTGATGGTTTGTTCGTAGTAGAGAATAGGGCTGATATCAAGCGAAAAGCAACCAATGAAAAAACCTCCAAGAATTCCGACAAAATCAGCACATATTGCAAGAAATGGCATCATGATAACAAGGGCTGTCACGCGTGGCAGTACCAGGAAGTCAAAAGGGTTCAAGCCCATGGTTTGTAGGGCGTCTATTTCTTCATTGACCTGCATGGTGCCAAGCTGAGCAGCAAAGGCAGCACCGGTTCGACCTGCCATGATGATTGCTGCCATCATGGGCCCCATTTCTCGGGTCATGGTGACTCCTACCAGGTTGGCCACATAAATATCAGCACCAAACATCTGTAATTGCACAGCACCAATGAAGGCGAGCGTAAAACCCACAAGAAAGGAAATCAGGCTGACGATGGGGAGTGCCTGAGGGCCGCATTCGTAAAGAAAACAGATAAGATCTCTTTTTAAGAAACGGGCACGTCCTGAAAAGAATCGGAGATATGACAGGAGAATTTCTCCGGTGAAGGCAAGCATCTCAACTATTTGATTGAAAACCCGTATGTTTTGTTTTCCAATTTCTTCAAAAAGCCCTGTTTTTGAGTGTTTTTCCTTGGGAGGCAGGCCGGTTTTTTTTCGGGTAAGTTTGAGGAGTTTTTGGATACCGGACGGGAGGCCCTGCACATCTATGGCGATTGATTTGCCAGTTGCATAATCTGTGATATTGACAAGCTCAACAAGGAGTCTGCTGTCCCAGTTACTTAATTTTTCTGTGTTAAAATAAATGGATTTGATGTGTGAAGGGAAGTTTTTCGCAATATCAGGAACTGAGCATGAATTCACATGAATGGTCCAGGAGCCAAGAAAGGTGAGACAGAGTTTGTCGCCATCCTGACTGATTTGTAGTGCGCATTCTCTATTCATGGGATGTTTCAAATTTAATCATGTTTTGTTATTACAGACCTCGTCAATGGGTGAAATTGAACTAAATATCCATAACATACTAATTCTATGGGGAAATTAAAGACATTGAGCAATTTTTTCGTCACCTGTACTTGAAAAAGCTTTGCACACCACAAGTATGTAACGTTTTTTCAAGTACATGTGCGAAACAAAGAGCGAGTGGTAAGCGCAGACTCCGTGGTACGTTCCTAAGTTGCAGTTTATGTGTTCATTCAAGCATTGACGAGGTCTGACGTTATTTAACTTTCACAGGTTTTGTAGTAAACAGAACCCCATCTTCAGGGAGCCTCTGCCACTTCAATGCAACAGGGAAGGGTTTCACATCCCATATTTTTTTGCTGTAATCAGTAATAGAGCGATCTGAAGAAAACTTACCCATTCGGCAGGCATTTATGATCGACATTCTGATCCATTTCTTTTTGTCGTTGAATAATTCAGACACCCGATCCTGGCAGTCAATGTAGGCCTGATAATCAGCCAAAAGCAAATACTGGTCATCATGGAGCAGGGAGTCCACGATGGGTTTGAACAATTCTCTATCACCACGTGAAAAGTGGCCAGTGGCAATCAGGTCAATGGCATTTCTCAGGTTATCATTTCCGTAATAATAATCCATTGGACGATAACCGTTTGATTGAAGTTCCATGACCTCCTCAACGTTTAAGCCAAAAAGAAAGAAGTTTTCAGCGCCAACTTCCTCACGAATTTCAACATTTGCCCCATCGAGTGTACCTATAGTGAGTGCTCCGTTCATGGAAAACTTCATGTTTCCGGTACCTGAGGCCTCCTTTCCGGCAAGTGAAATCTGTTCGGAAAGATCAGTCATAGGATAGACAGAATGACCGATTTTGACATTATAGTTGGGTATAAAGAATATTTTCAGACGATCCCGTACATCAGGATCATTATTGACAACCCGAGCCACCGAGGTAATCAGTTTGATTATTCTCTTGGCCATAAAATATGAGGGAGCTGCTTTTCCGCCAAAGACAAAAAGGCGTGGTGTGATGTCGATTTCGGGATTTTCCTTGATTCTGTTGTAAAGAGTGACAATATGCAGGATATTTAAGTGCTGGCGTTTGTATTCATGAATTCGTTTTACCTGCACATCGAACATTGATTTAGGATCAACAATAATATTCTGCTGTTGCTTGATAATAGAAGCAAAGTCCTGTTTGTTCTTTTCTTTTACGTCAGCCCAGGCTTCCTGGAAGGAAGGATCATCAGCATGGTGTGCAAGCCCGCGTAATTCATTGAGATTGGTGAGCCATTTTTCGCCAATGGCTTCGGTGATAAGATTGGTGAGGCGTGGGTTGCTCACTGCGATCCAGCGTCTGGGAGTCACACCGTTTGTAATATTGCGGATCTTGCCGGGGTACATATGGTTCCAATCAGCAAGAGTATGTTTGCGTAACAGATTGGTATGCATCGCAGCAACACCATTAATAGCCTTGGAACCTATACAGGCAAGATTTGCCATACGGATATATTTAGGCCCGGATTCATCGATGATAGACATTCTGTCGATGCGTGCGTCATCACCTGGATATTTCATTCGAACCTGATCAAGAAAACGACTGTTGATTTCATAGATGATTTCAATATGTCTGGGCAGTAACTCACTAAAAAGTGCCAGCTCCCATTTTTCCATAGCTTCCGGGAGGAGAGTATGGTTTGTGTAACAGAGTGTTTTACGGGTGATTTCCCATGCATCATCCCAAGTATAATAGTAATCATCTAACAGGAGTCTCATAAGCTCGGGAACAGCAACTGCCGGATGGGTATCGTTTAGTTGGACAACAAAACTGTCATGAAAATTATCGAGCGATGTATGGCTGTAGAGATGCCTGCGGATCATGTCCTGGAGTGAACAGGAAACAAAAAAGAACTGTTGCTCCAGTCGTAATCGTTTACCTGAGAATTGTTCATCATTGGGATATAAGACTTTAGTAATGGTTTCAGCCATCATCTTATCTTCCACAGCACCGTAGTAATCACCTGTGTTAAAATCTTCAAAATCAAAGGAGGTATGGGCCTCAGCACTCCATAATCGCAGGAGGTTGACAGTATTCACCTTATAGCCGGGGATTGGTGTGTCGTAGGGAACTCCGGTGATTACACGTGCCGGTCTCCAGCGGGATCTGCGTCTTCCGCATTCTCCATGGTAGATTTCTGTGGTTCCGCCAAAACCGACATCACAGGAATTATCAGATTTTTTGATTTCCCAGGGATTACCGGAATGGAGCCAACGATCACTGATCTCTTTCTGCCATCCGTTTTCAATTTCCTGGTCAAACATCCCATGTTCATAGCGGATACCATAACCGATGGCAGGAATTTGAAGTGATGCCAGTGAATCGAGGTAACAGGCAGCAAGTCTTCCAAGTCCGCCATTACCAAGGCCCGGCTCTTCTTCGTGATTAATAATTTCCTTTAGATCCAGTCCGCTTTCTTCAGCCGCCTGGTTAAATTCATCATAGAGTCCGAGGTTAACAAGGTTATTATGAAGATGTGGTCCCATAAGGAATTCGGCTGAAAGGTACGAGACAATCTTGGATTCCTTATCAAGAAGCGCTTCTTCAGAGTTGATGAAGAGATGCTGCATTCTATCCAGGAGCGTGCGGGAGACAGCAAGATAATAGTCGTTTAAAGTGGCACGCCTAATGGTCACGCCTTGTTTATAAAAAATATTGTAGGCAAAGGCACGTTTAAGTTTATTAATGCTTTTCTGTTTGTTTTTGGCGGTTTTTTTTACAGGATTCACGATAATGCTCCTTGTTAAAATATTTGGACAAAAATAAAAAACAGTCTATAAACAACCTTAGAATTTCTTCTTCTTCTTCTTCTTCTTACTGCTGTTGAGGCTCCCTGCGAAAGGTCTCACGTTTAATAGCAAATTGAGTATAGGCTAACCATTATATTAATAGGTGATCTCTCTGTAGCATTTTGCTCTGCCGCAATACGTATTGTAGGGATTGTGATACCGATGGAGAGAGTAAAAACTAATACCGGTGATGAACGGTAAACCGGTACTCTTTTTAGTACCCCCTTGAGGGATATAAGGTACTAAAAAGGAAAGAATCCTGATAAATTTCAGCATGGTGTTTGTCCTTAGTTGTTCTAAATATAGATTTTCACTGTTGCTCTGCTGTGGGTGAACTCATATCTGGAAACTGACCAATAGCATTTTCAAGGCTGGCGAGTGCTGTATTGTAATCAAAGAAGGTGGTGACAAGATTACTCTTTGCTTCGGTAAGACGTAACTGGGCATCATTAAACTCTATCATATCTCCAAGCCCTGTCTTGTAGCGGCCATCGGCGAGGGAGAGGTTTTCCCCTGCAAGCTTCAGAATTTTATCGGCAAGAAAGACAGATTCACGTTTTTCCTCGGCGAGATGATAACTGTCAGTGACCTGCTGAATAGCGGTTAGTTCAACATTGCGTAACAGGGAACGGGAAATTCTCAGGTTTGATTTAGCCTCAGCCACTTCTCCATTGGTGCGAAATCCGGAAAAGAAATCCCAGTTAAGCCCAATTCCGAGCTGCCATTGATCCTGAAATGTTGCAAGGTCGGTGTCATAGGTATTGTAGACTCCACTCACTCCAATTTCAGGCCAGTAGCCGCCTTGTGCTGAGGTGAGTAAGGATGCTGCCGATTCTATTTCTTTTTTTGCCTGGACAAGATCAGGGCGTTGTAAGGATGCTCTTTGTAAAAGCTCTTCCAATGTACCTGGAATATCTGCAAGTAACGTTCTGAATTTTGCAAGTTCATGATCATTCATTTTAATCAGATAGTTCCCATTGTTTGGAGCAATACCAATGATTTTTTCAAGATTTACTTTGGCTGACTTTAAGCTGAACTGGCTCTGTAAAAGCTGAAGATTCGAATTTGCAAGTTCAACCTCAGCATTGGTCACATCAATCTTGGATTTTACTCCGGCCTTGTAATAAGCCGCTGCGCGTTCATAATGTTTTTGATAGGAATCAACCTGTTCATTTGCAACTTGAATAAGATAATAGCTTGCAAGCACGTCGTAATAGGATGCCTTAACAGAAGAGACAAGATTTGATCCCACTGAATTCAGGTAGGCTCTTGCAGACTTAACCTGACTGTTTGCTGCTGAAATAGAGCCAGTGGTTTTGCCAAAATCAAAGATAAGCTGGTCACCGGAAAGCGTTCCTGCAAGAAGGTTATCTTCATCGGTGGGAGTGAGGTCATTAATATGGACTCGTGCGGCCTGTCCTGATACAGATAATCGCGGCAGATAAGCACTTGCGGCTTGAGTGCTTCTTCCTTCCGCAGCCCACACCTGGTTACGTGCTCCATCAACATCCGGGTTATTGACGAGTGCAATCTCGATGAATTGCTCAAGATCAAGTTCCGGGGCACTGGCTGTTGTCGCGTTTTGGGCGTGTGTTGTGAGGCCTATTGCGCAGAATGCAATGGCAAAAGAGAATGATTTTACTGTGAGGCGCATAATAATACCTGTGTTGTATAATTATTAAATCATTTCACGATTTCGAACTTCATCTTCAACACTTACAAATTTTTCCCGCAGTGTTTCAAGAAGAACATAAATAACAGGAACAAGAAGGGTTGAGACAAAGGTAGCTGCAATCATTCCACCAACGATAACCACGCCAATGGAGCGCATACTCATGGCACCGGCTCCTGTTGCCAGGGCAAGTGGCAGCGTCCCCAGAAGAAAGGAGATAATGGTCATCATGATGGGTCTGAAACGCAACCGGGCAGCACTTGAGGCAGACTCAATAATTGATAAGCCTGATTCCCGTTGTTCTTTGCAAAATTCAATTATTAGAATGGCATTTTTGGTGGACATACCAATGAGCAGTATAAGTCCAACTTGGGCAAAAAGGTTATTTTCAAGGCCTGTGACTAATTGTCCGATGAGTGCACCCAGCATAACAAGTGGAACAGGGAGCAGAACCATAATGGGAAGTACCCAGCTTTCAAATTGAGCACAGAGAAAAAGGTAAACGGCAAGGATTGCAAAGGTGAAAACATAGATGGTCATGTTACCGGCAAGGAGTTCCTGGTACGACATACCAGACCAGTCATACCCATAGGTCTTTGAAGGGGGGAGAACACGCGCAGAAATTTCACTCATGGCTTCCATGGCCTGCCCGGAGCTGTATCCAGGTGCGGCACTGCCGTTAATGGTGATTGAACGGTACATATTGTAATGGGTCAGGTTCTGCGGGCCGGTTTCAAAGTGAACTTTTACAAGGGAAGAAAGAGGGACCATATCTCCTCTATAATTTTTGACAAAGAGCTTGTCTATATCACCGGCTTCACTTCTGAAATTTTTATCTGCCTGTATGAAGACTTTAAACACCTTGCCATATTTAGAAAAATCATTCACATAGTATGATCCGAAGTAGGCCTGCATGGTGGAAAAGAGCTCTGCCATTTCAACACCTAAGGCGGCTGCTTTTTTTCGGTCAACATCAATTGCAAGCATGGGGTAGTTGGGGGAATAAGTGGTGTAAGCCTTGGCAATACGCGGATCTTTGTTGGCTTCTGCTATGAGTTGGTTTGAATAATTTACAAATGTGTTCAGGTCACTTGAGAGGTAGTCCTGCAGTCTGAAATCAAACCCGCCAACTGTGCCAAGCCCTGGTATTCCTGGAACATTAAAAGCAACCACATTGGCATCTGTGATGGATTGGCCCTGTTTGTTGATTGATTTTATAATGGCATCGACCTGAAGCTCGGGGCTTGTCCGTTCATCCCATGGAAGGAGGCTGATAAATCCAGCTCCAGATGAGGAATCCATGCTGCCGGTAAGAATGTTAAAACCGTCAATGATTACAAGATCTTTGATGCCTGGGATGTTGAGTATAATGTCTTCGAATTCTTGTCGTACGACTTTTGTTTTTTCGATGGAAGATCCGGGTTTTAAATTAAACATAACCATTAAGGAACCCTTATCTTCTTCCGGCACAAAGCCTGAGGGAATAATGGTAAAAAGATAATAGGTAGCAAAAAGGAGCCCAAAAAAGATCATCATGACAAGATATCTGACTTTAATAAGAAAGTTTACAATATCACTGTAGATATCTGTAACTTTGGCGAAAAAGGTATCAAACCACCTGAAAAAAATAAATTTCTGGCTGCCTGCAACCTGTTTTTTTATAAGAATTGCAGCAAGGGCAGGGGAAAGCGATAAAGAATTGACCGAGGATATCAGTACTGCAAAACAGATGGTTAGTGCAAATTGCTGATAGATGGCGCCGGTAAGTCCAGGCATTAAGGAGACCGGAATAAAAACAGCCACAAGAACAAGCGTTGTGGCGATGATAGGACCAATGAGCTGAAGCATCGCCTTTTTAACAATTTGTGGGATGGTGAGATCAGGTTCTTTGCCTGCGATTCGTTCCACATTTTCCACAACCAGGATTACATCATCGACCACAATACCAATGGCTAGGATCAGACCAAACAGTGTGAGGAAGTTGATGGAAAAACCGGCAACCTGTAAAGCAGCAAAGGTGCCGATAAGGGAAACCGGAATGGCAACAACTGCAATGATTGTGGGGCGGATAGAACCAAGAAAAAGCAGGATTGTGAGTATAACGAGTACAACAGCAACCAATAGAGTTTCAATAACGTTAGCGATGGCGACTTCCACAAAAAGTGTGGTGTCGTAGGGAATGGAGTATTCAACACCATCTGGAAAACGTGCCTGCAGTTCATCCATCTTTTGAACAACAGCCTGTTTGATCTGTAGAGAGTTGGAACCGGGAAGCTGGTAAATCCCGATGAGTGCGGCCTGTTGTTTGTTTACTATTGCGTTCCAGTCATAACTTTCTGATCCAAGTTCGACGGTGGCAATATCTTTTAAATATACCAACGTTCCATCATCTTTGAATTTGACAATGATATTTTCAAATTCCTTGACCTGACTAAGACGACCTTCAGCGGTGAGGATAAATTCAACCTGCTGGTTTGCAAAGGTTGGGGCAGACCCTATTCTGCCAATGGCTGCCTGCTTGTTTTGAGATTGGATAGCACTGATAACATCATTGGGACTAAGTCCTAGTGATTTGATGCGGTCAGGATCCATCCATACCCGCATGGAATATTTTTTTTCTCCCATGTTGGAGGCATCACCAACACCAGGAATACGGCGTATTTCATCAAGGATATTGATGTTGACAAAGTTGCTCAAGAATTTATCGTCGTAGCGTTCATCTCCGGTGAGGGCAACAAAACAGACAATGGAAGGCGATTTCTTTTTTACAGTAACACCCTTCTGTTTTACTTCGGCAGGAAGTTGCGGGGTGGCCATGGAAACTTTATTCTGGACATCAACGGTTGCAATGTCGAGATCATAACCGGGTTCAAAATAAACTGTGATGGTGGAAGCCCCCGAACTTGTTGATGAGGATTCCATGTAAATCATGCCGTTAACGCCATTGATTTCATTTTCAAGGGGGCGCGTAACCGTCTCTTCAACAGTATAGGCATTTGCACCAACGTAGGAGGCAGAAACCACAACCGTTGGAGGAGTAACATTCGGATATTCCTGGATGGGCAGAATGAAAATACAGACAGCGCCGGCAATAACGGTCATCAGAGCAATGACCATGGCAAATATGGGGCGTTTGATGAAAAATATGGATAACATCGAATTACTCCGTGACGGTCATCTTTTGTTGCTGCATTACAGCTCTGACGCTTTTTGTGTCAGTCGCATCAGTAGCCGTTACGCCACGCCCTTCACTGACTTTTTGTAAGCCTGAGACAATTACCTTTGCTCCATCCTGTAATCCATCTGTTATTTGAAGATAATATCTTGACTCAAAACCACGTTTGACGTTGACTCGTTTTGCCTTGCTGTTTTCATCAACGATATACACGAAACTGCCCTGTTGATCTTCCATCACAATACCAGGGGGAACCATGGTGAATTTTGCCTGGTCAGAGATAAAAACATCAACATAGACGAAAGTTCCTTCAAGAAGATCGTGTTCTGCATTATCCACAATGGCACGCATGGTGATGGTGCCAGTCATGCTATCCACACGGTTATCACCAAAATCAACCTTGCCTTTGTACGCTTCCCGTTTTATGAGATGCCCCCGATTGTCTGGGACACGGATCTTTGCAGGCATGACATCAACGGATTTATGTTGTCGCATGATTTGGAAGTCTTCTTCACTGGGATTAAAATATGCATACATTGGATCATCGAAGATAATGGTGGTGAGGAGTGTTTGTTCGTTATATCCGACAATGTTTCCAATATCGACCTGCCTGCGGCCCACGCGACCAGATTTTGGAGCAAGAATATCTGTATAACTGAGTCTGAGTTCGGCCTCTCGTACTACAGCTTGGTCAGCTTTGATTCGGGCACGAAGCTCATCCGCCCTTGCAATATATTGATCCAGTGTTGCCTGGGGTGCCAAATCTTTTTCAACCAACGGCCTGTATCGCTCAACATCGGTAACAGCAAGTTTTAAAGAGGCTCTGCCCTGTTCGACTACGGCCAGTGTTTGGTCAAGTGCTGCCTGATAAGAAGCCTTTTCAATGCGAAAGAGCTGTTGACCTTCCTCAACAAAGTCCCCATCTTCAAAGAGAATTTCTTCAAGTACCCCAGACACTCGCACACGCACCTCAATGCGTTGACTTGCTTCGGTCTTACCGGTGTATTCAAGCCATATAGGGACGGCCTCTTTCTGCACCGTCACGGTTTCAACAGGTACAGGAGGCGGGGCTTGAGGTTGTGCTTGGGGATCATCTTTCTTGTCATCTGAGCAGGAGGCGAGTGTCAGGAAAACTCCAAAACAAAGTATCAGGAGTTGAGCTTTTGAGGTCATTGAATGTATTCCGCTTGAAATGAGAAAAAGGAGAATGAACCGATGAGTTGGTCCATTCTCCAGTGTTGTATAGTTATGGTTAGTTGTTTAATGGGTAACTTTTTGAGTCTCTGATTCGGCTTGCCTGGAAACTGCACTGCGCAGTTTGTCTGCCTGATGATTGGTGGCTGCATTTCTGATGATGATATCTGCTGGTGAAACTTGCTGTTTATAGTAGGCGGCATTCCACTTGTCGCGCGGTTTGATGACCGCTCCTTCAATTGCAACACCCATGAAGGCACCCTTAGATCTGGCAAAGGAAAGGATGTCGGCTGTTGCTACTTTTGCTCCTGCTCCAACGGGGCCAGCGGCAACGGTAACATCAGCACCAAGTTTAAAGGATGTGGCGAGCATGGAATCCATGCCCTTCTCACTCATGACCATGAGGACAACTTCTGAGGCTGCACCGCCCATTTGTAATCCAAATGAAACCGAACCCATGGTGTAGAAAACAGGGTAACTCCAGACATTTGTTTTGGTGTCCCGTGCCAGTAATACCCCTGAGCCGCCTGAGCCACCAATAAAAAAACCAGCTTTAAGCATCTGCGGTACGATAAATACGGCTTTTGCATGCGGAACATTTTTTTGAAACCATTCCATATCCGGATCTTTGCCGAAGCTTTTGATAAGTATTGTACTCTGGTCGACAAGAGCTTGAGTGTCGGAAAAATCGTTGGCTGAGGCTATGGTGATTTGAAGGGAAAAGAATAAGAAACAAAAAATGGATATGAGATTTTTGGGTAACATGATACCCTCCTATGTCAAATTAAGATTCTTTTGCCTGAACAGCACTTTGATATGAGGAGAATAAAAAAATATCGTCAAAGTTCTCCCTAGTCACTATAGTGGTTTAAATTTAAAAAAGTCAATACTATTTCTTCTTGAGAAATATTATTATTTTTAGTTAGGTAAAATCAAGGAAAAAAGAAATGATTCCATTGAAAGAAGCAGTGTTGCTTGGAATGTATGACGCATTTGAAAAGTGGGTGGAAGAGGATCTTGCCTGCAAAAAAGGATGTGCCACCTGCTGTACTCAAAATGTTGTTATCACCGCTGTTGAAGGTGAGTTGATTCATCGTTTTATACGTGAGCATGAGAAGAGGGAATGGTTTGCTGCAAAGTTTCAAAAAAAGGCCAAAACACGAAGACCTGAACTCACAACAAATGGATTTGCAGCAAGTTGCCTTGAAGGAAATGATGTTGAACCCGATTCTTATGGTAGTGGTGAACCCTGTCCATTTCTTGAAAAGGATTGCTGCAGTATCTATGAGGTACGTCCATTCTCCTGTCGCTGTTTTGCTTCAACTGCGGTCTGCAGGCCAGGTGTTCCGGCTTTAATTGGCGAGACATATCTTTCTGCGTCAACTGCTGTTATGCAGATTATTGAACATCTCGGGCAAGGTGAGTTCCTTGGCAATATGCTTGATGTCCTGCTTGCCCTTTGTGGAGTATCCGAAAATAGAAAATACTACAAATTGCTTCCGGCCTCCATGGCGGATCAGGGGCTTGCGAATGTGGTGAAGGCCTTACCCTTGCCTGGTTTTCTTTTGTTGGAAGAGGATATGGAGATAGTCGCTCCTCTGCTTGAATCTATTTTTTCAACTAAAGTTGGTGATAGAACTATCGAGGATATCCTGAACAACAAATAAGGGTGATCAAATCACCAGCAGATATGTCTGAAGAGGCCCAAATAGATGTTCATCTGTTGAGAAACTAGTTGGTGTTACTGGTTTTCATTTCTGCAAGAAACTCTTTTCTCCAACCTTTTTTTTGTCGTGATGTGGAAGATGAGGTGCTTTTGATACATCTCATAAGCTCATTTTTATTACCAACAAGGGGTGGATGTATTCCATTTACATCACTCTTTAACCGGATATAACCCTGAAGTCTGGTTAAGTCTGTTTGCTCTTTTTTCGTAAGCCTGATCTTTTTTAACAGCGCTGGGCACTCTTCCTCTGGACGTTTAAGACCAAAATCTACTAGTTTGATGAGTTGGTCGCCATATGATTGGACACTTTTAGCGGAGATTTCACCGCAATTCTGAATGGCATCATGCTTTTGTAATTGTTCTTTGGCAATGGTTAGCAGTACGGTATCTTTTATGATATGGCCACGAGGCTTATTTCTATTTCTTGCTTCCCCTTCACGCCATGTAGCGAGTTCTTGAAGAATGGCGAGAGATTGCTGACCCAAATTGCCTGCACCTTTGATTTTGGTATATCGTTTACTGTCATCGATACCTGTATAATTGTCAGGAAAGTTCAGACGTGCAAGTTCTGCATTTAGCCAGGGAATTGTTTCAGAAATTACCCGGGCAAGTAATAAAATGCGAATGGCACGCAGGTAACGGACATCATCTTTTGCATATTTTTCCTGATTTTCACTGAGTGGGCGTTTTAACCAGTTGGTGCGTGTCTCATTTTTTGCAAGTTTGATATCCAGCAGGAATTCGATAAGATCGGAAAGTGAAAGGGTGGAGCTTAAGCCTCCAAACCCTGCGGCTAGTCTGGTGTCGAATATATTTTTAGGATCACGGCCAGTTGCCCTGCGTAAGATACAGATATCCTGAGGGGCATCGTGAAATATTTTGACAACTCCTTCGTCAGCGAGTAACTCTCCGAGTGGAGAAAGATCATCTAATGCACAGGGATCGATAAGAAAACATTCCTCATCGGAAAGAGCCAACTGAATCAGACCAAGTTTGGGGTAATATGTTCGTTCCCATATAAATTCAGTGTCCAGTGCTACTGCATCTGTTTTACGTGCTTGTGCAATCAGGGCTTGAAGGTCTTCTGCTTTTGTGATCATTTAGATTCTGCCGTTTGGAAAAATTATTGGGTATAGGCTTAACTGCATACGTTCAACTGGAAATATGCTTTATGCTTTACAAAAATACAAGGATTAAACGTCTGATTTGTTTTTTTATATTTTAAAACGCCTGGGATTAATGATCCCGACTCTTTTCGGGGTTATGCTGCTCACCTTTCTGGTTACCCAGTTTGTTCCGGGTGGACCTGTCGAACAGCTGATGTCTCAAATGGAAGGTCTCGGAAAGGGTGGAGAGGTTGCTGCCTCTGGAACCTCTCTCTATCGTGGGGGCTCCGGTCTTGATGTCAATCGTGTGGAACAACTTAAAGAACTATACGGTTTCGACAAGCCGCCGATAACACGTTTTTTAAGTATGATGAAGAACTATCTGGTTTTTGATTTTGGCACATCATATTACTATAATCAATCAGTCGTGGAACTGGTGATTTCCCGGATGCCGGTCTCAATGTCCCTTGGATTGTGGAGTTTTATCATTGTATATGGGGTTTGTATCCCATTGGGAATTAGTAAGGCTGTTCGCGATGGATCACGTTTTGATGTCTTAAGTTCCACAGCTATTTTAATCGGATATGCAATTCCCGGTTTTGTTTTGGCTATTGTTCTGATAGTTTTTTTTGGAGGAGGTTCCTTCTGGAATATTTTTCCACTGCGCGGAATAGTGTCGGACGGCTGGTCTGACATGAGCATGATACAGAAGATATTGGATTATCTCTGGCATATGGTTCTCCCCGTAACCTCTGGCGCTGTTGGAAGTCTTGCTGTCATGACCATGCTTACCAAGAATTCTTTTCTTGAAGAGATACGCAAACAGTATGTACTTACAGCTCGTGCCAAAGGATTAAGTGAACAGCAGGTTTTGTATAAGCATGTGTTTCGTAATGGAATTATACCGATCATTACTGGATTCCCAGGATATTTTATTGGCGCATTCTTCACAGGCAGTCTGCTTATTGAAACAATTTTTTCACTTGATGGTATGGGGCTTCTTGCCTATCAATCGGTGTTGAACCGAGACTATCCTGTGGTGCTAGGCACCTTATATTTTTTCACTCTTATTGGTCTTTTTGCTCGTCTGCTCTCAGATTTGAGTTACGTGGTGGTAGACCCAAGGATTAGTTTTGACAGTAGCGATTGAAAAACAGAAAAAGGTTGAGTCGATAAGTCTTGCACGGAGGAGGTGGCGTAGATTTTGTCGGAATCGAAGAGGGTTTTATAGCCTGATTATTTTCGGATTCGTCTTCATCCTCAGCCTTTTTGCGGAATGTCTCTCAAATGATGTTCCGCTAATGGTGATTTATGAAGGAAAATCGTATTTCCCCATATTTGTTGAATACCCGGAGACCACATTTGGCGGAGATTTTGAGACTGAGACCGATTATCTCGATCCTTATATAAAGAATATCCTTACAAGTGATGGAAACAAGGTCTATTTTCCATTCAACAAACACAGTTTTCAATCCATAAATTTTAATATTGATGGTCCCGTTCCATCGCCTCCCACAAAAGAAAACCTTCTTGGCACCGATGATCGGGGACGTGATGTCTTTGCTCGTTTACTCTACGGTTTTCGGCTTAGTGTGCTTTTCGGCCTTACACTCACGGCAGTCGGGACTCTGGTGGGGATATTGGCAGGCGCTATTCAAGGATATTTTGGTGGTAAAACGGATCTGTTTTTTCAGCGATTTATTGAGATCTGGGGGTCCATGCCCGAATTGTATCTGCTTATCATTTTTGCATCTATCTTTCAACCAAGTGTTTTACTTCTTCTTATTCTGCTCTCTTTGTTCAGCTGGATGGGCTTGTCCGATTATGTACGTGCAGAATTTTTAAAGGGTAGAAATATGGAATATGTGAAGGCTGCCAAGGCACTTGGCGTATCGAATATAACGATTATGTATCGCCATCTTCTTCCCAATGGTATGACGCCGGTGATCACATTCCTGCCTTTTCGCATGTCAGCTTCCATTCTTGCTCTTACCAGTCTGGATTTTTTAGGACTTGGCGTGCCACCATCAACCCCAAGTCTAGGCGAATTACTTGCTCAGGGAAAGGCAAATATTGATGCCTGGTGGCTATCTCTTTCCACTTTTTTTGTGCTTGTTGGTACCCTTGTCCTCCTAATTTTTATTGGAGAGGCGCTGCGTGAAACCTTTGATCCCAGGAAAAATTAACTATTTGTAGCCCTGTTTTTTGCTCAAGGGTGCAAAGGTACTTCTTTTTTGAGAAAAACCCACTAACTTGCAGGAGCGAAATTGTTCTCAAGTATTGACATTCCCTGCTGCAAATTCTATCATAATCCCCTTTGTATTATGATATTATGGTAAATACCTTGATTTTCTTCTCTTAAAACAAATAGAAGTTGTTAGATAAGACTATGCAACCGAACATCATCACCCGCCTGGGAAGCACAGGACTCTCAACAGTTACTGATCTTGGTCGAATGGGCATGTATTTACTCCAAATGATTCAGGGGTGTTTCCGTTTTCCTTTTCGATTCTCCGAGTTTATTCGCCAGATGCATTTTATTGGTACTGGATCACTGGTGGTTATTTTTTTCACGGCTGCTTCCACAGGTATGGTACTTGGTTTGCAGGGGTACTATTCACTGAACAAGTTTGGCGCAGAAGGGATGCTTGGCTCTGCAGTGGCACTCACCCTTATCATGGAACTTGGTCCTGTACTGACAGCTATTATGGTTGCAGGGCGCGCAGGGTCTGCAATGTGTGCTGAACTTGCAATTATGAGAATTTCTGAGCAGATCGATGCCCTTGATTGTATGGCTGTTGATCCTTTTCGTTATTTCATTTCCCCTAAACTTCTTGCTACAATGATTTCAGTTCCATTACTTACTGTCCTGTTTGATGTTGTAGGGATTGCAGGTGGATATATTGCTGGTGTATATTTACTGGGAGTAAATCCAGGCAGTTATATTGATGGAATGCAAACAAGCGTTACCAACCATGATATCTGGCTTGGAACTGTAAAATCATTTGTTTTTGCTCTACTTATCGTCTGGATCTGTACCGGACGAGGATATTTTGTACATGTAATTAAAGGAGCAGGGTTTGGGGCTCGCAGTGTATCAAAAGTGACCACACAGGCTGTTGTCTATTCGTCTATTTCTGTTCTCGTTTTTGACTATCTTCTTACGGCCATCCTTCTATGAGTAACATGGGAATAGAATTTAAAAATGTTGAGAAATCTTTTTTTAGAGATGACGGTAGTGAGCAGGTCATACTTGATAAAGTGAATTTTAAGATTCCTGCAGGTAAAACCACAGTTGTCGCAGGAGGAAGCGGGCAGGGGAAAAGTGTAACCTTAAAACTCATACTGGGTCTTATGCGGGCAGACGGTGGACAAATATTCGTAGGTGGTAATGACATCACTATGGCAAGAGGCCGTACGCTAAAAGAGTTACGAACCAAGTTCGGTGTACTGTTTCAAGGGTCAGCTCTCTTTGATTCCATGACTGTTTTTGAAAATGTTGCGCTCCCTTTACGGGAGAGAACAAAAAAGACTGATAATGAAATTAAAACTCAGGTTCTGGCAAGCCTTGACCAATTGGAGCTACTTGGACATGAAAACAAGTTTCCGGCACAGCTTAGTGGTGGTATGAGAAAAAGAGTAGGTCTTGCAAGAGCGTTACAGTTAGAACCTGAAATCATGCTCTTTGATGAACCAACCGCAGGTCTTGATCCGGTGATGACCCTGGAAATTTATCAGCTCTTTGCGCAACTTCAGGAACAGGTTGGCTATACCTCTATTATCGTGAGTCATGATATCCCAAAAGTTTTTAATCTTGCTGACCAGGTAATGTATCTGAACCATGGATCAATGGATGTTTTTCCTTCTCCTGATGCCATGCAGTGGTCACAGAAACCCCATATTCGTGAATTTGTAAAAACCACGATGGGTGAAATTTATCAGAGTCATTTGGTGGAACAATGAAAAACGGCATGGAATTTTCAGTGGGTTTATTTATGATCGCAGGTTTTGTTGCTTTTGGGTATCTCGCATTACAACTTGGTGAGGTATCTCTTTTCAGTAGCAGCAAAACCTATACAATTACAGCTCAGTTTGATAATATTGCAGGAGTTAAAAAGGGTTCTTCTGTTCAGGTTGCGGGTGTTGTTGTTGGTCAAGTTACAACAATATGGCTTGATGAGGATGCTGTTGCCAATGTCGCATTACAGGTAAATAATGAAGTAGAACTCTCTATCGACACCATGGCCTCAGTAAAATCACAGGGATTGATTGGAGATAAGTTTGTTGCACTGAGTCTTGGTGGAGATGAAGAACTTTTTAAAGACGGTGGTATTATTACTGACACCGAATCTTCTATTGATATTGAAGCACTTATAAGTAAATTTGCCTTTGGTAGTGTAAAGTAAAACTCAGGGTGGCTCTTTTTTATGAAAACACGCGGTAATCATATCGTTTGCATTCTCCTTCTTTTTGTCGGACTTACATGTTTCGGATGTGCTAGACAGGATAATCGTGATTCTGCTTCTGGTGTTGCTGAGACACAGGAGATGTCAGGTGATGCACTGGACATGCTTTTAAGTGATGCCTTCTTCCTTGATGATGATGATGATGATGATTTTTTCTCTGACAGAGAATATAATGATCCATGGGAACCCATGAATCGGGTTTTTTTTGAGTTTAACGATACACTGTATTACTGGGTACTCAACCCTTTAAATAAAGCGTATACTGCAGCGTTGCCATGGGATTTTCGCTATTCTGTCGGGAATTTTGTCAACAACCTTGCAGCACCTATTCGGTTGGTGAACAACCTTTTGCAGTGGAAAATAGCAGATGCAGGAATAGTGCTGTCCAGATTTCTAATCAATACTACCTTGGGTGTCTATGGATTTGGGGATCCTGCATTTATAGAATTTGATCTTGAGCCTAAACCCGAAGATTTTGGGCAAACTCTTGGGGTTTGGGGAATTGGCGAAGGTATTTATCTCTGTCTTCCTGTGCTTGGGCCATTAAATGTACGGGACACAGCAGGGTTTGCAGCAGATGCCTTTATGCATCCAATGGTTTATTATGTGGATAGTATATGGGTTAGTGGTGAGTATTATGCCTTGAGTCGCGTGAATTTACTTTCTCTGAATCCCGATTTGTATGAGAATTTGAAAAAGTATTCCCTGGATCCGTACATTTCAATGCGTCAAGCCTATCTGGATCACAGAAGAACAATAACCAATGACAATGTATTACAACAAAGAAGCGACAACCGATTGTAGCTTCTCGCCGAGCAAACAAAATAGTTTTAAGAAATTCTGATGTTACTCGAACGTACACGAAATAACGTGAACATCTCGGAGTTTGCGCTTACCTACTTGCCCTTTGTTTCACCACCTGTACTTGAACAAAACGTTACGTACAGGTAGTATGCAAAATAGATTTCAAGAACAAGTGGCGAAAAAAGTGCAGTCTAATATACCCAACTTATTTCCTTCCAGTTCCTAATGTGAGATACTTAAAATGAATATACTCCGTGTTTTTTCCATTTCCTTGCTACTAATTTTATTGAGTAGTGTGTTTCTTGCAGCATCGTCTAGTCCTACAGAAGCATTAAAACCTACTCTACAGGATATGATAGATGTAATGAAAGATCCTGCCTTTGCTGGAATTGAACAGAAAGATCCAAGAAGAAAAAAAATAATGTCCATTGCTGCCAAGGGGTTTGATTTTGCAGAAATGTCAAGGTTGGTTCTTGGAAAGACATGGCGAAAAATCGATCAGCAGCAGCGTACAAAATTTGCACAGCTTTTCACTAAACTCCTGGAAAACGCTTATATTGGAAAACTTGAAGAATATGACGGTCAGATAATAGAATATGAGGATGAACGGATAAAAGGACAAAAAGCTGTAGTTTCAACTGTGGTAAAAAACCCCGGAGTGCCACCTCTTGCCGTGAAGTATGTGATGACCAATGTGGACAGTGCTTGGCTGGTGTATGACATAAACATCGAAGGAGTAAGTCTTCTCAGAAATTACAGGGAACAGTTTAAATCTATCCTCAGAAAAGATAAATTTGAAGGACTTGTTAAGATGATAGAGGAAAAAAATAAATCTTTTGAAAAAGAGGATTCAAGTAGTGGATGAGTTCCTGTTGAAAATGGACATGCCCGATGATGCAAGGCGTGAGCTTGTTTCATTGGGTACAGAGAAAAAAATGAGTTCAGGTGATGTCCTGTTTGATTACCATGATCCGGCTGAGGAACTTTTTTTTGTACAAGAGGGCAGCTTGGCAGTACACAAATCCACAGGTTTCTTAGAAAAAATGCAGGTGATTGCCTTACTTGACTCTGGTGCTGTGATTGGTGAGGCGGCATTCCTGGATGGACATATTAGGAACACACGAGTTACTGCCATTGAAGATAGTGTCATTTTTTGTCTTAAAAAAAATGCTTTGAAAACTTTTTGTAAGGATTATCCTGCTAGTGGTTTTGTTTTTCTGGAATATCTTTTTTTGACTGTGACCTTACGTTTGGAAAAAACGACAGAGCGGCTGGCCCGCATTCTCTAATTTTCTTTAGTATCTTGTAGCCGGTTTACCGTTCATCACCGGTGTTAGCTGGGTTTTTTTGCTATTTTTTCAGGCGGTTGAATATTTGAAATTTTTTTCTAGCCATAATTCGAAAAATTGGGTATTTTAAGCAGTTTCGTTTTCCTGGTTGAGGCAAATTGTTGTAGAGGATAATGAAAATTTTACTTACTGACATAAACAATAAGAATCATGTCTTTACTCTTGAAGAGTCAATCCGACTCCCTGGTGAAGGTGTGGGACTTAAAGCAGATATCAGGGCTAAGTTATCATTCAGTCAACAAAAAGATGATGCAATTAGTCTTCGTGGCGATCTGAAAGCTCGAGTTATTAGTAGCTGTGGTCGTTGTGGTACCCCCGTTCAGGTTGACATTGAACAGAATTTTCAATATCAGCTTTTGCTTGACGAAGAACCGCAAGTAGAGACTGATTATGAATGCACTGATGAAGATTGTGAGTTGTTATATCTTGCAGAACCGTTAATTGAGAGTAGTGATATTTTGTTAGAGCAGCTTTTGCTGGCTCTGCCTGTACAAATGATTTGTGATACTGCCTGTATTGGATTATGTGATCAGTGCGGTATCAATTTGAATAAAGAAAAATGTAGCTGCAGGGAGATTAATCAAAATTCTCCTTTTGCAATATTGAAAGAATTATAGGAAAAGTAGACAATTTTTGTCGCAAATGCGGCAATATATTTAATTGGAGGATATATCATGGCTGTGCCCAAAAGAAGACATTCACGTTCCCGTACCCGTAAAAGAAGATCCCACGATGCTTTAACTGCACCAGGGATTTCCACCTGTTCAGAGTGTAGTGAACCCAAAATGCCTCACCGTATATGTCCAAGCTGCGGTATGTACAAAGGCCGTTCTGTTTATAGCCTAGACGCAGAAGTAGAGTAGGACGTTTATATGCGTATTGCCTTGGATGCCATGGGGGGTGACCATGGACCTGACGAGCAGATATCCGGGGCAATACAGGCTCTAGAGGAAACTGATCTGCAACTGACCTTGGTAGGGAAGGAATCTGCCATTCAGGCTTGCCTGAACAAAATGGCTCCTGATTCTGCCATTCTTTCCAGACTGCAGATTGTTCATGCTTCTGAAGTGGTTGAAATGGGGGAATCCCCTGTGGACGCTATCCGAAAGAAAAAAAATTCATCCGTTATGGTTGCCTTTGATCTTGTCAAAAAGGGCGAAGCAATGGCTGTCGTTAGTGCCGGAAATTCTGGGGCTACACTGGCTGCTGCCATCCGAAAGCTAGGACGATTAAAGAATGTTTCCCGCCCTGGTATTGCCAACGCTTTTCCCACCCTTAAAAAACCTGTAGTGATGATGGATCTTGGTGCTAATGTTGATTGCCGCCCTCAGCATCTTTTCGAATTTGCCATTATGGGTGCTGCTTTTGCAAGTGTTTTTGAAATTGAATCTCCCAGGATTGGTATTTTAAGTATTGGCACAGAAAGCGGTAAGGGAAACATTTTAGTGAAAGAAGCCTATGAAATGCTGGCAAACAGTTCTCTTAATTTTGTCGGCAATGTAGAAGGAAGAGATATCTTTCAAGGCGATGTTGATGTGATTGTCTGTGATGGTTTTGTAGGCAATATCTGTTTAAAAGTCAGCGAAGGTCTGGTTGAAGCAGCAACGGAAATGATTCGTGAAGGAATCATGAGTTCTTTTAAGGCAAAGATTGGCTATCTTTTGGCAAGATCTGTATTCCGGAAATTTAAGAAACGGCTTGATTATGCTGAATATGGCGGGGCTCCATTGCTTGGGATTAATGGAACCGGGATTATCTGCCATGGGAAATCCAATGGTGTTGCTATCAAGAATGCCATTATTGAAGCTGGCAAGATTGTGGAAAATAAGGTGAACGAAAGAATCACAGAAAGCCTTGCTCAGAATCTTCCTGTGTCAGTGGAGGATAAATAATGGGTGCGGTTATACTTGGAACCGGTTCTTGTCTTCCTGAAAAAAGACTTTCCAATCATGATTTGGGAAAATTGGTGGAAACCAGTGATGAATGGATTTTTAGTCGAACCGGTATTTCAACTCGCCGTATAAGCAGTAAAGGGGAAGAAGCATTCCAGCTTGGAACTACCGCTGCAAGAAAAGCCATGGCTATGGCAAATATATCTGTCGATGAGATTGATCTTATCATTGTTGCCACCATGAGCTCACATATGACCATGCCCTCATGTGCCTGTTTTGTGCAAAAAGAGTTGGGTGCTGACAATGCTTTTGCCTACGATGTTAGTGCCGCTTGTTCAGGATTTCTTTTTGCACTTGATAGTGGTGATAAATTCCTTCGTGTAGAGCAAAACAAGAAAATACTGGTAATTGGTACAGAAACATTGTCGAGCAGAACAGATTGGAAGGACAGGAATACCTGTATTTTGTTTGGTGATGGTGCAGGTGCTGTGGTTCTTGAATATAAGGAAGAAGAGAGAGGGGTTGTGGCTTCTAATCTTTTTTCTGATGGTACTCTTTGGAATCTTCTCTATATGCATGCTGCTCCATCGTGTAATCCTGAGCTTGAACAAGCAGACAATCCAGGAGCTCATATTCTTATGGAAGGCAAGGAAGTTTTTAAATATGCAGTTAAGTCAATGGAAGGTGCGATTAATGGTTTGCTGATTCGTGAAAATATTGAAATTGACTCAATAGATTTGATGATCCCTCATCAGGCAAACATTCGTATACTCAAAAAACTGGTCTCACGCCTGGGCATCAAACAAGAAAAAGTGTTCATAAACGTACAGAAGTATGGTAATACATCAGCGGCTTCAATTCCCATTGCACTCGATGAAGCAAACCGTGAAGGCCGATTAAAACGTGGTGATTTACTTTTAGTTTGTTCCTTTGGTGGCGGCTTTACCTGGGGAGCATCTTTGCTCAGGTGGTAAACAGGAGAAACTATGAATTATTTTCAAGTTATTTTGTGTACATTCCTTATCAATACAATTGAAGGACATCGACAATCATGAGTTTGAAAGGTAAAAATGCACTGGTAACAGGTGGCAGTAGAGGAATTGGTCGTGCTATCTGTATTCGTCTGGCTGCCATGGGGGCACATGTTTATATTAACTATGTATCCAACTCCGATGCGGCGCGCGAAACTCAAAAGAGTATAAATGATGCTGGTGGCACAGCTGATATCTTAGCTTTTAATGTTGCAGATATAACAGAAGCCCAGGCTGCCATTAAACAATTGATTAAAGATTCCGGTTCCTTGGATATTCTGGTCAATAATGCTGGAATTACCCGTGATGGACTGATGGCAAGGATGAAAGAAGAAGATTGGGATGCTGTAATTGATACCAATTTGAAAGGTTCTTTTATTTGTGCGAAAGCTGCTACACGTTCTATGATGAAAAAGAGGTGGGGACGAATCGTCAATATCTCTTCTGTTGTTGGTTTTTCCGGTAATGCCGGTCAGGTAAACTATGCATCCGCCAAGGCTGGTATGCAGGGACTGACAAAGTCCATGGCACGAGAATTTGCAACACGCAATATTACTGTTAACGGGGTGGCTCCCGGTTACATTGTTACAGATATGACCCGCGATCTCCCTGATGATATACAGGAAAAAATAAAAGCGGAAATTCCACTGGCAAGCCTTGGTAATCCTGAAGATGTTGCAGGGGCAGTGGCTTATCTTGTAAGTGATGATGGAGCCTATGTTACAGGAAATACCATTCATGTTAACGGTGGAATGTATATGTGATGTACAGTTTTGTCTGCGTTTGGTATTAAGGAAGGTATGCGAAATAACTTGAACATAATGCCCTGCGGGCAGAAGGTATTGAAAAAATTACAGTGTAATATGCTCAACTTATTTAGTTCCCGTTCCCAATGGTTTTGCATTTGAGAATGAATACCTGGGAATTCAGGATTCATAAATATAATAGATAAAAATAAACAGGAGTTTAAAATGGCAATTGAACAACAGATGGTTGATATTATTGTTGAGCAGTTGAGTGTTGATAAAGATAAAGTCGTTTCAGGTGCATCTTTTATTGATGATCTTGGTGCTGATTCCCTTGATCTGGTAGAGCTTATCATGGCTATGGAAGAAGAATTTGATGTTGAGATTCCAGATGAGGAAGCTGAAAAGATTGCCACTGTTCAGAATGCAATCGATTTTGTAAATAACTTGAAATAAATGTTTCCGGGAACCTTGTTAAAGTTTCTGATACTGGAAGAGGATTTCAATGCTTAAACGCAGAGTTGTAGTAACCGGGATTGGTCTGGTAACTCCTTTGGGAACAGGAACGGATAAAACGTGGAAGAATCTTATTGACGGGAAAAGTGGCGTGGGTCCGATAACTCGTTTTGATGCTTCCGGAATGCGATCTCAGATTGCTGCCGAAGTTACAGATTTTGATGTACTTGATCATTTTGACAAAAAAAGTGCCAAACATCTCGATTATTTTGTACAATATGGCATTGTTGCTGCCAGATTTGCCGTTGAAGATAGTCACCTTTCTATCACAAACAGTAACTGTGAAAGAGTTGGAGTAATTACCGGATGTGGCATGGGTGGTTTGCCAACCATTGAAAAAAATCATAACCTTTACCTGGAACGTGGTGCAAAAAGAATATCACCATTCTTTATTCCCATGGCGATTTCCAATATGGCTTCAGGGCATATTTCCATGCAGACAGGAGCCAAGGGGGTCAACTTGTCTCTTTCCACTGCCTGTGCTGCAGGAACTCATGCTGTCGGTGAGGCTATGCGTTCCATTGCTTTTGGATACAGTGATGTGGTAATTACTGGTGGAACAGAATCAGTAATATGTCCACTGGGTGTTGGTGGGTTTAGTTCCATGAAGGCATTATCCACCAGGAATGATGATCCAACAAAGGCTTCACGTCCCTTTGAACAGGATAGGGATGGTTTTTTGATTGCTGAAGGTGCTGGTATGCTTGTGCTTGAGGAATTGGAACATGCATTGGCAAGAGGAGCAGATATTTATGCTGAGGTAATAGGCGCCGGAGCATCAAGTGACGCATACCATATAGCTGCACCTCCTGAAGATGGAAATGGTGCCGCTCGCTGCATGAATATGGCTTTGCAGGATGCCGGGGTCAATCCTTGTGATATCGATTATATTAATGCTCACGGAACTTCCACTCCGTTAAACGATCGTTGTGAAACTACTGCTATCAAAACAGTTTTTGGTGAGCATGCTTCAAAGCTTGCTATCAGTTCCACAAAATCCATGACTGGGCATGCTTTAGGGGCAGCTGGAGGACTTGAAGCAGCATTTCTGGCACTTACTCTCAATGAACAGATAGTGCCCCCAACCATCAATCTACAAAAACCGAGTATTGAATGTGATTTGGACTATGTACCTCATGTTGCCAGAAAAATGGAAATAAAAACAGCAATTTCCAACTCTTTTGGTTTTGGTGGGACTAATGGGGTTGTGGTGATGAAGCGTTTTGATTCATAACTTATACGAGAAGAAGAGGGTGACGTGAAGGTAGCAATAGGATCGGATCATGGTGGATTTGCTCTAAAAAAAGTTATTCTGGTACTACTTGTGGAGCTTGGATACGAAATTCAGGATGTGGGGTGTTATACTCTTGATTCTGTAGATTATCCCGGTTTTGCTGCTATGGTCTCCGCGAAAGTTACAAGTGGTGAGGCAGACAGGGGCATTCTAATATGTGGAACCGGAATCGGTATGTCCATGGCCGCCAATAAGCATCAAGGTATACGGGCAGCGTTATGTAGTGAACAATACACGGCTCACATGAGTCGAGAACATAACGATGCCAATGTACTTTGTCTGGGAGAAAGAGTGACAGGTTCAGGTGTTGCCGAGGAAATTGTCCGAACGTGGCTTTCTACTCCTTTTGGAGGAGGTCGGCATCAGCGCCGTATTCAGTTATTTGATACTGTATAAATTCTTTCGAAGTGTACACTTCTTATCTCGTGTTTTTCTGAAAAGAGTGTCGGCTTATCATTCAACATCGGTATTAGATGAAGTAACAGATTACAATTATTGTTAATTAAAAAAGAACCGGCATGCCATTATGGTTAGCCGGTTTTTTCGTCTGTCTCCATTTGTATTATGGAAGGGCAGATGTCATTTATAATATGAAGAGAGAAACACTTATGTCATCCTTACAAGAAACTGATCCTGACATTTTTAAATCTATCAGTCAGGAATATGATCGTCAAAATACTCAACTTGAACTCATTGCTTCAGAAAATATTGTTTCAAGTGCAGTGCTTGAGGCTCAAGGGTCAATTTTTACCAACAAATATGCGGAAGGGTATCCCGGGAAACGTTACTACGGTGGATGTGACTATGCCGATGAGGTTGAAACTCTAGCTATCAATAGAGCAAAGGAAATTTTTGGAGCAGAGTATGCAAACGTTCAGCCCCATTCCGGTTCCCAAGCTAATATGGCAGTATATTTTGCCACATTAAAACCAGGGGATAAGGTACTTGGAATGGATCTTGCCCATGGTGGTCACTTAACTCATGGCAGCGGGGTAAATTTTTCAGGTCAGCTCTTTAATTTTATTTCATATGGTGTTGATAAAGAGACTGAACAAATTAATATGGAAAAGGTTGAACGTATTGCTTTTGAAAATCGTCCCAAGATGATTGTGGCTGGTGCTTCTGCCTATTCCCGTTTTATTGATTTTGAAGGTTTTAGAAGAATTGCCGACCAGATAGGTGCTCTATTTATGGTTGATATGGCACATATTGCAGGACTCGTTGCCGCAGGTGTTCATCCATCACCCGTACCATATGCAGACTTCGTTACCTCTACTACTCATAAAACAATGCGAGGTCCACGAGGCGGACTTATTTTAGCCAGGAAAAAATTTGGGAAAAGCCTTGATTCAAAAATATTCCCAGGTATCCAGGGGGGGCCTCTGGTGCATGTGATTTCTGCCAAAGCTGTTAGTTTTAAAGAGGCTATGGATGATTCTTTTAAGACTTATCAGCAGCAAGTGATAGATAATGTTGCAGCACTTGGGCGTAATCTTACCGAGAGAGGTTTTAGATTGGTCTCTGGTGGCACCGATAATCATCTTATTCTTCTTGACTTAAGCAGCAAGAATATAACAGGCAAAGAGGCCGAAGAACTTCTGGAAAAAGCAGGCCTTACGACCAATAAGAATGCCATTCCTTTTGATAAACAACCTCGTTTTGTTACATCTGGAATCCGTATTGGAACTCCTGCTGTTACCACTAGAGGTCTTAAACTCGACGAAATGGGCCTTGTCGCAGGCTGGATAGAGCGGGTTATTGAAGAGCGTAGTGAAGAGGCGATGTCTGCTGTTCGCAAGGAAGTGCGGACATTGTGTGCAAACTTCCCCCTGTCTGCTATCTTCTGATGTGTTCCTTTTACTGGAGTTTTTATGAAATGTCCATATTGTGGCCATTTAGATAATAAGGTCATTGATTCTCGCTTAAATAAAGAAAGCACTATCACCAGGCGCCGCCGTTCCTGTATATCTTGTGAACAGCGATTTACTACTTATGAACGCCTTGAGGTGATGCTGCCCGTGCTTGTTAAAAAAGATGGTCGCAGAGAAGTATGGGATAGGCAAAAGATGGTTGTCGGCCTTGAAAAAGCTTGTGAAAAACGTCCTGTTAGCTGCGATGATATCGATACTTTTGTTGATGATATTGAAAGTAAATTGCAGGATTACCCATCTAAAGAAGTCCCTGCTAATGTTATTGGCGAATGGGTTATGGCAGAACTGCCAAAGCTTGACGAAGTTGCTTATGTCCGGTTTGCCTCGGTATATCGACAATTCAAAGATGTAAATGAATTTATGGACGAGTTAAAAGGCCTGCTGGATTCGAGGGGCGATATTGAGCCTGATGACGAAACCTGAGGAACATTTTTCCGATACGGATATCTACTTTATGCGCCTGGCACTTGTGGAGGCAAAAAAAGGTATTGGTAGAACATCTCCTAATCCTTGTGTTGGTGCGGTTCTTGTTCAGGGCGATAAAGTTGTTAGTCGGGGATATCATAAAAAAGCTGGAACCCCTCACGCCGAAATACATGCCTTAGAAAAAGCTGGTGATAAAGCATGTGGAGCCACCATATATGTGACTCTTGAGCCTTGTAATCATACTGGTCGTACTCCACCATGCACTCATGCAGTTGTTGCTGCAGGAATAAAAAGGGTTGTGGTGGGCATGAAGGACCCCAATCCTTTAGTAAATGGAAGCGGTAATACATATCTTCGTAAACAGGGGGTGGAAGTTCTGAGTGGTGTACTTGAAAAAGAGTGCATCGAAATTAACCGGCCATTTATAAAACATATCAATACCGGAAAGCCTTTCGTTGTTATGAAGGCAGGAATAAGTCTTGATGGCAAGTTGAGCTATCAGGATGGTTTACCTGGGAAGATAACCGGTGAACAAAGTCATCGTAAACTCCACTCTTTACGAAATAGGCTAGATGCAATTTTGATCGGTAGGGGAACTTTAATTGCGGATAATCCATCCCTTACGACTCGGCTTGGTAAATGTGGTCGGGATCCTGTTCGTGTTATACTTGATAATTCTCTGAAATTGTCACTCAAATCAAAAATTCTTCATCTTGAATCTTCTGCTCCAACACTTATTTTCTGCTCCATCGCAGCAGATGCCAAGAAACAGGCGATACTTTCAGATATGGTTGGTATTCAAGTGCTGACTGTATCCCATGATAATCATAATGGGCTGGATTTGGATGAGATTTTGAAATATCTTGGACAAATGGGGATATGCTCTCTTCTTGTGGAGGGAGGTGCAGCTATTCATTCCAGTTTCCTTAAAAAAGGCCTGGTCGATCGTGTTATGCTTTTTGTGGCACCTCTTTTTGCAGGGACTGCCGGTACTGGATTGCTTCGAGATTTTCCTGTGACAGGGCGTAATCAAGCCCCGCAACTTAAGAATGTGAAGTATAAAAGGTATGGCGCAGACATGCTTATTCAGGGGGATTTCTTTTGAAAAATTCAACTGTATTTGCTGGCAATATGGTTACTACCAAAGCGGAAATATATTAAGCCACTATTTTTTTTATTGCCTGAATATGGTTTTTCACGATACTAAGACTGGGAAAAGTCAGTGTTACGGAAACATCATCTCTTTCAAACGATTGGCTATGGGTAATACTGCATGCAGCAGGAAGATCCATTTTGTGAACTGTTTTAAGGAATCCTTCTTCTGCTGAGCTGCTTTGCGGGAAAAGATTTTTTTGTAGAACTGTGAACAGATTTGCTATTTTTTGTGGTTTGTTCATTTCAGGATGGAGAAGTATTTCCCGGTATTTTGAACTGGATAAAAGCTCTTTAATCGTCTTTCCCACGCGATAAGCCAGATCTTTACTGAGGGTTAATAATCTATTTTGTTTTCCTCCTCCAAGCTCCAGATCCAAAAAAATATCATGAAGCATCAGCCTGTCACTTGAAGTAAGAGAAAGAAATTCCTGTGCTGTTTTTTCACTGATTTTTCCATCGTGAACACTAACCTGCAATTCAGGTTCCAGTGTTAATAATCTGCTCAGTTTTTTGATGGTGTGGACTTGTGCTTTATCCCCAATAATCGGAAGGAAACTTTCTGATATCTCATCTAATTCCATATAGTTTAAGCAATATTTGAAAAAGTATGCTTTCTCAATGGAAGAAAGATTTCCAGTTATCAATTGGTCCTCTGCCAACGTATATAAAATTTGTTTTAAAGGGATGTCCTCCTCTAAAATCAGGCAAGTGATTTGTGTATCTGAAGGATTTATTATCTGCTGACTCAGTAGCCTGAAGTGCCCACAAAGCAATTGGTACTTGTCGGGTGACAGTTGGAGCAAGATTGGCGGTTGTAAGATGCCGATTCGTTGAATTGAAGCCAGCAATCCAACTGGTGGTTCTGGAGCCAGGAAAGGGTGAAGAGACCATTCTTTTGTGTCTTCAATGGTCTTGATGTCGATTACTTGAAATGATGATTTATGTAGCATAAGAGTAACGGTTGGAAAATTTTATGAATGCGATTCTATCAAGAACGTGATGCCCTGCGGGCAGAAGGTATCAGTTGGTGAACACTGAAAACTGATACCTTATATAGGAACAACTCCCACGGAAATTTTAATTTTCCGATACATCTAGACTAATACGCTGCACCAGTCTGCCTGCAAAAATCTCCGGCACCCTGTCAGCAGCTACACCATCAGGTTTTCTTGAAACTATTTTGTTTATCCAGTGAGCAGTCCCACATGATTGTCTACTTTGGGGCTCTATTTACTTAATAAAAAAAATCCGATTCCACCGGCAGCCAACCAGATATTGGTAATGTTTGAAATCGTAATATTTAGTATAGCAGCTAATGGCTTCCTGCGGCTTAGCAAAGACAAGCACGATTTGAATTCCGGCCAGGATGTGAGAGATGCCAAAACCAGAAATCCGATAACCCCTTTCGGAGCCGTGGAGTGTTCTGCAGCAAAAGAAACCACGAGATCAAGAAAATATCCGGTTCCCAGTAGAATCAGTATTGCTGGTATCAGCCAGCGTTTGGCTCCTTCATGGTACATTGCATCACTCTCTTCCTCTTCCTCTTTTTCGCCTTCGTCAGGGCGCAGAAAAAATAGCGGAACAGTTAGTATGACAGCAACGGTCAACCAGTGAATATAGAATGCTTCCGGAATAAGAAAGAAACTAACAGCAAGGCTTGCTGTGCTGATTATGGTGACTATGGAGTAAAGCGGTTTGGTCTTAAAAGTCGCTAAAGTTATTTTGCAAATAATTGTCGCAGTTATCAGCAGGATGGGATTCATAACATTTGAACCAAGCGGGGTGGATGCTGCAAATAAAATATCCCCCGCAACAAGTCCAACAACCAGACAAAGAGCCTCGGGACCATTGGTGATAAAACCGGTTACTGTTCCTATTCCCTTTATATGTTTAATTGATTCAATGATTATTTCAATGGATAAGCCAATGAGCATCATTACAACGATAATGCCGGAGGCTCCCATAAGTGAGAGCTGAAGGTCTCCCTGGAAGAGCAGACTGCTTCCGCAGAAAAATGCCAGTACCAGAACCCATGCCACGATATCAAGCTGTGTGACGGAACTTGATATCAGTTTCTTCACATCTTCTGTACCTTTTCCAGGAATGCTTTTATTTTTTTCCGGTTAAGCAGTATTCCACTTAAGCGTTCATCGCCGGATTTAAGGGTTGGGATAAATTTCACGCCATCTTTAAGGGCTCGAAGAGGACTAGTCATTATTTCAACTTCTTCAAGTTGAACATTGTCCATATCAGTTAATAGCTCATCCAGAGCTTTTTTTGCCATATGGCAACGAGGTCAGAGGCTTGAGTGATAAAAAGTAATGTTCATAGTATTTTATGTTTTTGGGTGGGCATCGTAGTTGCTTTATTGCTATTAAGAGTATAAAATTAGATGAAAGTATTCTACATAAGATACACTGAAAACAGTCAGCTGTTCAATAAGAGTTTTGTATAAGGACTTATGAAATTACCTGCTCCTCTGATAATTATAGAAGATCAACGTTTTCTCCTGCATGATACTGGAGGTGATGAGCATCCTGAGTGTCCAGCCAGACTTCAGGTTATACGACAAGCCCTTCAAGCAAGCTGCTGTTTTTCCTCTCTCGCATTTCTAGCCCCGCAAGCTGCCAAAAGAAAACATCTCATACCGACCCACAGCGAAAATTGGCTTTTTCGTTTTGAGGAATCAGTTCTTTCAGGTCAGACCTATATTGATCATTCAGATAATCAGATTTGTTACGATTCTTATGATATTGCATGTCTTGCTGCGGGCGCCGGAATAACTGCCATCGATCTTATTGAAGAGGGGAGATGCGATAATGTATTTTGTCTTGTTCGGCCACCAGGTCACCATGCAGAGCATTCCATCCCCTTTGGATTCTGTTTTCTTAATAATTGTGTGATCGCTGCCAGATATTGGCAGGAAAAATATAAGAAAAAGCGAGTGCTTATTTTTGACTTTGATGCACATCACGGAAATGGAATTCAATCCGCTTTTGAAGAAGAAGCAGGTACGTATTATATTTCCATTCATGAGCACCCAAGTTTCAGTTACCCCGGTACCGGCTATGGCGATGAACATGGAATGGGAGATGGAAAGGGAAGTATTGTGAATTTTCCTCTTCAACCAGGCGGTGATGATAGCCAGGTAATGAATCTTCTTAAAAATGTTATTCCAAAAAAACTGGCAGCTTGGCAGCCAGATACCATTATTATAGCAGCAGGTTTTGACGCTCATATCGCTGATGATATGTCAGGGCTTCACTATTCCACAAACTTATATTATACTATAGGAAAAGAAATTAAATCATGGGCTGATCAGTATACCAATGGTAAACTGCTGTCAATTCTTGAAGGCGGTTATGAGCTTTCTGTGCTTGGTGAATCAGTGGACGCATACATTAGAGGCATGCTGGGTAAGTAACTCGGTTTTTTATAAACTTAACTTTTTTAGAGGTAGATATGTATATTTTACGACATATGACACCAGATCCCATTACAGTTTCTCCAGCTATGCTTCTTCCCGAAGCAAGAGCTCTACTCAATGAATATCGTTTTCGTCATCTTCCTGTAGTTGATGAATATGGAAAATTGCTGGGAATCCTGACAGATCGTGATTTACGTTCTGCTTATCCTTCTTCAGTGATCAGCGACAGCGAACAAAGACTTGTGTATGAGCGGGTTCAGAAAACTGCAGTATCTGAAATTATGTCAACAGAATGTGTTACCTTAGGGGTTGATTCAACTCTTGATGATGCTCTGTTTCTGTTTGATAAAGATCAGCTCGGTGCATTACCGGTACTGGATGGAGAGCGGGTGATAGGGATTTTTTCAACCAGTGATCTTAATGCTGCCTACAGAACTTTATTCGGTGTGGGTGAAAAAGGAGCGGTACTAATAGGTATACATGATGATGGCAGCCCAACCATTATGACTAAGCTTGTAACCTTTCTTGAGAAGGAAAGGATTCCATTCACCAGAGTACTTCGTATTTATGATAAAGAAGCTGGCGATACCATTTACGTCAGAATTAACACCTTTAAAATTGCAGCAGTTCTGGAGTTATTTGAAGAGAATGGATTTTCTGTTAAGAAAAGTTGAAGGGAAGTTGTCAGTGTTCAGTTATAAGTTTTCAGTAACTGACAACTGACACCTGACAACACAAGCCGGCAGATGTCTTTTTTCCTTGTATCGTACGATTGTAACGGCAATAAAAACAATAACCAGCAGAAGCATTTACGAGGTATGTTTTATGAGCATAGACAAACTGTTTGCCCCAGAAAGTATTGCTGTCGTTGGTGCCTCCCGAACAGTAGGTAAAGTTGGCAACACTATCCTTCACAATTTGATACGAGATGGTTTTAAGGGCACCATCATACCAATAAATCCAGCTATTACCGAAATACTCGGATTGCCCTGTTTTTCATCGCTTGCTGATTATGGAAAGGAGATCGATCTTGTTATAACTGCTATTCCCAGTACACAGATTAAAGATTTAATAGATGAATGTGCAAAGGCGAAGGTAAAAGCAGTGATCGTTACAGCTTCTGGATATTGCGAAAGCGGTTCTGAAGGAGCTGTGCTGGAAAAGGAACTGGCAGCGCTTTGTCAACGCCGGGATATTAGGCTTCTAGGGCCAAATTGTCTCGGTTTTATGAATACCGCCAAAAGTATCAATGCTTCTTTTGCCGGGGACATGCCTGATGTCGGTGGGATTTCAGTGTTTTCACAGTCGGGTGCCCTTTGTAGCGTCATGCTGGATCTAGCCATCAATAAACACCTGGGAGTAGCGAAACTGATAAGCGTCGGCAATAAGACTAATATTTCAGGGATTGATATCTTGGCATATCTTGCAAAAGATAAACAGACCAAGGTTATCGTTGGCTACCTGGAAAATATTATATCAGGTAAAAACTTTATAAAAGCTGCTGAAGATGCTGCCAATAAAAAGCCTGTAATAATCTTGAAATCAGGAACGACACAGGCAGGGTTAAAAGCAACAGTATCCCATACTGGTGTTCTTGCAAGTACTGATACCGCTTACGGGGCAGCTTTTAAGCGTTCAGGGGTAATCAGGGCAGATACTTTTGAATCTTTGTTTGATTACGCCTCAGCATTTTCCATGCAACCTCTGCCTAAGGGAAATAATGTTTTCATCATAACCAATGCCGGTGGCCCGGGTATCATGGCTGCAGATGCTGTTGAAGGTGCCGGATTGAATGTTGTTGAGTGCGAGCCCCAAAGTGGAAATCTTAGTGACCCTCAACTATCGTTAACGGGCAGTAGCCCTATAAAAATATTAGGCGATATTGATCCTGCCGGATATGCCAATGCAGTAAAAAAGGCTCTTGGAGATCCAGGGGTTGACTCAATTCTTGTCGTTCTCACTCCCCGTGCCACGGCTAAACTTGCTGAAACGGCAAAGGCAATTGCTGCAAGTATCGACGGTGCCAAACCCATTTTGGCTGTTTTTATGGGTTGTTGCAATGAAACGGTTTCAATAGAGCAGCTTGTAAGGGCGGGGCTGCCTTGTTACGACTCGCCGGAAAGAGCAGTTGCAGCCCTTAAGGGCATGGGAGAATATGCTGCCTGGAAACAAAGACCACCACGGACAGTCACTCGTTTTAAAGTGAATCGTAGAAGGGTTGAGCGTATTCTCTTCCGTCGTCAGCGAACAGGTATGCTCCAGCTTGGTGAAGTAAAGGGCAAAGATGTTCTGGGTGCCTATGGCTTTCATGTTCCTGAAGGTGCTCTTGCATCCAACGTCGAAGAAGCTGTAGAAATTGCAGAACGTATTGGATTTCCGGTTGCCATGAAAATTGTTTCTCCTGATATTATCCATAAAACCGATCTGGGCGGCGTTTTTTTGAATGTTGCGAACTCTGAGGTTGCAGAAGATACCTATGATTTAATGACCCTGAAAATCAGTAAAAAAGTACCTGAAGCCAGGATTCACGGGGTTTATGTGGAAAAAATGGCCGGCAAGGGGCTTGAAGTTATTATCGGTATGACCCGGGACCCACAGTTTGGCCCCATGTTGATGTTTGGTCTTGGAGGTATTTTTGTGGAAGTAATGAAGGACGTGACCTTTCATCTTGCACCAATTACCGAACAGGAAGCAATTCAAATGCTTAAATCCACTAAATCCTACGCTATGCTCCAGGGGCGCAGGGGGCATGACGGGGTGGATATCGCAGCCATTGCCTCAGGTTTGCAAAGAATCAGTCAGTTAACAACAGATTTTCCACAGATTTTAGAGCTTGATATTAACCCTTTTATAGTTGGTGATTTTGGCTCCGAACCAGTGGTGGCTGATACTCGAATGACGCTGGCGCCATTGCCGGAACAGAAGCAGAAGAAGTAGGAGTGCAAAATGGAATACGACCCTAACTGGAAAGAAACCTACAAGGATATGATAAAGACTCCGAAACGGGCTTTGTCACAGTTACAATCAGGATATCGTGTATTTCTTGGTACAGGATGTGGTGAACCAACTGTCCTTGTTGAGGCGATGACTAAAATTGCAGGGAAGCTTGCTGATGTGGAAATTGTATTGCTTCTTACCAAGGGCAATGCACCGTATGCCGAAAAAAAGTTCGCAAGTTGTTTCAAAGTAAATTCATTTTATATCGGTCATAATGTACGTGCAGTCATTCAAGAAGGACGTGGTGATTACACACCTGTTCTGATGTCTGATATCCCAAGGCTTTTTGACTCTGGACAACTTCCACTGGATGTGGCACTGATCCAGGTAACACCACCGGACTCACGTGGCAAAATGAGTCTTGGAGTATCCGTTGATATTGTAAAGAGTGCCGCGAAAAATGCCTCCCTTGTGATCGCCCAGGTGAATCCTCAGATGCCATGGACGCGAGGGGATAGTCTGATTGATGTGTATGACCTGGATATCCTTGTTCCCGCTGATGTACCACTTCTTGAACGTGAATCAAAACCTCCACACGCGGTTAGTGTCAAGATCGCACGATTTGTGACAGGCCTTGTGTCCAACGGATCTACTGTAGAATTTGGATTTGGGAGAATTCCAGGTGTGGGAAGAATCCCTCAGGCTGTAATTCTGGCATTAAAGGAAAAACATGATCTTGGTATTCACACAGAGCTTATCACTGACGATATTCTTAAGTTGATTAAAAGCGGAGCTGTGAACGGAAATAGAAAATCCACTGACCGTGGCAAGGTTGTTGCCAGTTTTTGTATGGGAACTAAAGAACTCTATGATTTTATAGATGATAATCCATTGTTTTCTTTTCGTCCCACGGAATATGTAAATGATTCCAATGTGATCGGAAAACAGAAGCGCATGGTTTCCATTAATATGGCACTGGAAATTGATCTCACCGGACAGGTATGTTCCGATTCTGAAGATGGTTTTTTCTATTCAGGGGTTGGTGGTCAAGTGGATTTTAACAGGGGTGCTGCACGCTCTGAAGGTGGCAGGGCAATTATTACCATCCCTTCAACCACAATAGACGGGCGGTCACGAATCAATGCCCATTTGAGCCTTGGTGCAGGAGTTGTTGTAAGCCGTGCCACTGTTCATTATGTGGTAACTGAATATGGAGTTGCTTATCTTCATGGGAAATCGATTCAGGATCGGACTCTGGCGCTTATCTCTATTGCCCATCCGGATCATCGTGAACAGCTCTTAAAAGATGCCATTGAAGTAAAGTATATTCGTCAGGATTTTGTTGAGGTTGAAGGGAAATTTGTGGTCGCTCCCCAGGATATGATGAAAGCAACGTACCTACTGGATACTGGTACTGAAATTTATTTCAGGCCCATCCACCCGACCGATGCACCTCTGATGCGTGACCTTCTGTACGATCTTTCGCAGGAAACACTCTACTATAGATTTATGAGTCACAATCAACACTTCGGGCAACGTGAAATACAAAATTTTGTCTATGTTGATCATCGTAAAGATGTAGCCATTGTTGGAACTCTGCCCGAAGCTCATGGTGATGATATTGTTGCAGTAGGACGATACTATCTTGATGAACGGACTAATCTTGCTGAAGTTGCCTTCGTTATTCGTGATGAATGGCAGAGTAAAGGTCTTGGAACCTTTATGTTCAGACATCTAATAACTCTTGCCAAGGCCAGTGGTATTGCAGGATTTACAGCGGAAGTTCTTCGTGATAATAAACGAATGCAGGCTATATTTAATAAGTCCGGGTATAAGGTAAAGAGTTCTGTTGAAGAAGGTGTCTATAGTTTTCGCATTGAATTTTAAAGGAGACCTGTGAATCAATGATTGATGTTTGTATAAAGAATTGGAAACACTATGTCAGATATACAGGAATGATATTTGGAATATCTTTTGCTCTTTTGCAAAATGTTCAAGCCATAGAGCTTCAAGACTGTATGGCTGAATCATTGAAAACAGCAACGGACTCTATGACTATTGGTGAGCTCCGCTTGCAGTGTGAAAAACAGATTCATGACGATACAGATATAGAAAAAGCCAAAGACGAACCTGCCAGGGAAGTTGTTCAAGAGCGTGTCCAGTATGATAAAAAGCATGTCCTGCAACCTTTTACGCTTATGGCTCACAAGCCAAACTATGCTTTGGGGGCTTCATATAATAGTACTCCCTATAATACCGAATTTTTAGAAGAACAATTTAATGACTCAAATATTTCCCTGGATGCTGTGGAAGCAAAATTCCAAATCAGTCTCAAATTTCCACTACTGGTGGGTCTCTTTAATGATACTTTTGATATATATGCAGCATATACTAATCGTTCATTCTGGCAGGTATATAACAAAGATGCATCTTCCCCTTTCCGTGAAACCAATCATGAACCGGAAGCGTGGGTGCAGTTTCATCCCAATTGGGAATTCCTTGGTTTTACCAACGCATGGAATTCTTTTGGAATAGTGCATCAATCCAATGGTCGTGGAGGTACCTTGTCTCGCAGCTGGAATCGGGTTTATGCCTGGTTTACCCTGGAACGAGGAAATCTTGCTATGAGCTTTAAGCCTTGGTATCGAATTCCTGAAGATTCTGTAGATGATGATAACGCTGATATTACAGATTATCTTGGGCACTATGAACTTACAGCATCTTATAAAGTAGGTGAAAATGTGTTCAGTATGATGTCCCGTAATAATATTGAATCAGGGTTTAAACGAGGCGCCTTTGAGTTTAGCTGGAGCTTTCCTTTAGGGAACTGGCCGTATTTAAAGGGCTATGCCCAGTATTTTACCGGATATGGTGAAAGCCTTATAGATTATAACCAGTATGTAAATACAATTGGAATTGGTGTTTCTTTAACCGATTGGCTATGATTAATATGGCTCTTTTGAAATTCAATTTGACAAAGACGACAGAACAATGATAGCCTACTCATAGTGTACAGGTGAAAGTCCAGATAGCCCATTAAGAAGATTATACACAAGGAGACCATCATGAAAAAAATGCTACTACTCTTGTTCAGTTTTATATTTCTAACTGTAAATATCGCACTGGCTGCAATCAACATCAATACAGCCGATGAGGGAATGTTAGCCACACTTCCAGGAATTGGCGAAGTTAAAGCCGCAGCAATTGTCCAGTACCGTAAAGACAATGGAGATTTCAAATCACCCGAAGATATCGTGTTGGTAAAGGGGATTGGTCAAATAATTTTCGAAAAACTCTCCAAGGAAATCATTGTAGAATAATTTTTCTTCACTTCTTACAATCCAATCACCTGTCCCCTTTCTACCTTTTCTAAAAATGGGGTCAGGCTTCCAAATTAGTATTCTCAATTTAACAACTTGGAAGCCTGATCCTATCCTATTTCTATCCTATTTGTGGTGTTCCCTGAACTATTGGCCTGTCCCATTTAACCTTACAGGTGTCAAGTGTTCACTTAGCTGTTTTTTGCAAGATAGAAATCCCCAGTTGAAGGTGGGGAATTTATAACGATAAAATAAGTTTCAAATTTCGGTTTCAGTTGCCAAGTAACATCCCTCCTTATTTATTCAGTAAAGTTATTCAAGTTTGACTGGGCATCCCCCATTCTTAAACCACGGGGTGACAAATTTAAGGTGAATCTACAACGCCTTTTTACGGCAGATGAACCTATGCTCACCGCCATCTAAAAAGCTTTTCCCTGCTCGGGAAAAGCATCAATATTCCCTTTCAACAAAGCCTATGACCTAGTAATACCCTCTCTGCACACTCGGAGGATAGGGCAACGCTGAGGAGCACAACCCGAGCGCCGCAGTGTGTGACTTGAGAATGAGAGGCTGGGGGTGGAGACATGCGCGGCCTTTCTTGTTTACTTCTTCCCATTCTTGAGTCCGTAATGCGTTAAACCTACCTACGGCGAGCGTAGCGAGCCAGAAGGATTGATCGTTCGCCTCATTGGCTCAAAGTGCCAATACTGTCGAGAATACTTCAAAAGGTGTTCTTTTGTCTAGCGCCGAATGTTTCCTTTCTCTATTATAATAATTAAAATACCTCTTCAACCCCTTATACAAAGTATGCCCATCCGGGTACGCCCTAGGATAAACGTCTTCATGTTTAACTGTCCACCACAGACGTTCAATAAAAACGTTGTCGAGGGCACGTCCACGGCCATCCATGCTGATGGCAATTTTCTTGTCAAGCAACACTCCGGTAAAAGCTTCAGAGGTGAACTGAGCTCCCTGATCAGTGTTGAATATTGTTGGATTGCCCTTCGTTAGCGCATGCTGTAATGCAGATACACAGAAAAGGCTTTCCATGGTGTTCGAGAGCTCCCAGGCAAGAACGTAGCGGCTGTACCAATCAATCACTGCCACAAGGTACATGAACCCATGTTGCATTGGGATGTACGTTATATCTGTGCTCCACACCTGATCCACCTGATCTATGGTTATATCGCGTAGCAACAAATATGGATAAATCTTATGCCCTGGAGCCGGTTTGCTTGTATGGGGACCTGGTGTTATGGCTTGGAAGCCCCATAACCCGCATTAAGCGGGCCACTCGTTTATGATTAACCTCATATCCATGATCTCGTAACCAATCCGTCATTCGTGGATACCCAAATTCGGGATGCCGCAAATACTGTTCATCAATCAGCCGCATTAACAAGAGGTTTCCCTCTGTTTCAATAGCGGGGTGATAATAAACACAGGATCTCGATACGCCTGCCAATCTACATTGTCGCCTAATGGAATAACCAGGACTCATCTCCACCCAATTTCGTCGAGTGTAGAGCGGCAGGCTCACAGCTTTTTTTTAAGCCATTTGACATCCATCTTTAATCGTCCAATCTCTTCATAGAGTGGAGCTGTTAACTCTTCCTCTGTTCTGGACTTATTTTTCTTTCCCCGGGTAAAAAGCTCGACAGCGTTTACCTGCAGTTGTCTTTTCCAGGATGAAATCTGGTTTGGGTGTATCTTAAATTCCGCTGCAAGCTCTGAGAGTGTCTTGATTCCCTTAATGGCCTCAATTGCGACTTTTGCCTTGAACTTGTCCGAATGTGATCTTCTTTTTCCTTGCATTTGCATTCTCCTTTTATACCAGTTTTGGAATGCAAATTCCACTTAAAGAGGTGGTCCTAATATTGGGGTTAAGCGCAGTTGTCACCTGTTGCACATGCTTTTCAACATGAAGATTACAAAGTAAGTAAATTGTATGGCTTAATGAGAGTTTCAGCGGATATACCTAAGCCTTCTTGAAGTTTTCTGATCATATTAATCGATAGAGAACGTTTTTTATTCAATATTTCAGAGACTCTCGCCCTTGATCCTATGAGTGGTTCTAGGTCCTTTCTCGATAAATTTTGACTCTCCATTTGATGGATAATTGCTTCCACCGGGTCTGGTGGAAGAATTGGGTGATGTTTTTCTTCATAGGCTTCAATTAATGTAACTAATATGTCCAGTTTGTCACCTTCTGGTGTATTTAATTTTACATCCATTAA